>DLGO01000094.1:225-55120 GCA_002482725.1 Bacteroidetes bacterium UBA7692
TTGTTAAAACCTGCGGTACCCAATTGCGGTATTTTCTCTGGCTGTTCGCTGTTCGGGATGTTCCAAAGGGCATCCCGAACCCAGACCACAGGGTTCTCTGAACCCGAATTTAGGCACCGAAGATATCACTTCCTGCTGTCGCCTTTTTTCGCATCAGCCTATCGCAAGGAGTTCCTATGATAAAAGCAAAATTCCCGTTTGTATTCCGGCTGCTCCTTTCCGTGGAATCCCGAGTTGGAACTGATTTATCTGATGGGAATGTTTATGAAATTATTTTCTGATGCAGCAAGAAAGATTTTTGTAGCCATAGGTAAACGCTCTGGCAAAAAAATCAGCCGCAGCTGCAACTGAAAATGATCATAAACAAACCAGCGAGAGGAATCTGATCTAACTCAGTATCCGTTAATCCGTGATTCAGACAAAAAAAATCCGTGATCCAAAGAACGCTTCAGGTCAGTGACCCGCGCGCTAATATAAATCCGACCCCTGCTCAGACTGTAGCAAAAAAGGCGGCAAAGTTTTTTAGGTGAATCAACCTATTGATTTACAACATGGAGAGAGGCATTTAAAAATCGTTAATGCTTTTTTTTGAAGAGGTTTTGATGGTAAGGATTTTTTACCAGCTGAGCCTTTCAGGGCATCCTATTTCCTGTGGTTTTATGTAATGAAAAAAAACAGTAGAAAGCATTCCTTCTTTGTATTGCTTCCATATTGCGCATTTTGTAGGGGGCAAACCGAATTCGCTGTTGAGTGATAGAGATGCTAAGAATCTGTTCAGAGAATCTTAGCATTTGTGATTTCAAATTATATTTAGACCAGATATTAAAAATCCAAATTAGTAAAGCCAAAATTGATGAGTCCATCCAAAACTATCTATCAACTATGAATGAGATAAAGCACATTAAATTCTTCAAAAAGGCACTCGCCTATCGCTCGAAATATACCAAATTGAAAAAGCTGGATTTAGTCGAGGGTTTAGAGGAATTAATCGGTTTAGAATTAAAGATTGGAAAAAGTAAAACGAGGAAAGGTTTTACGTTTTCCTTAAACAAGATACTCGATACCGAGAAGGATGAGATTGAATCAGTTGTTGGCCAATTTGGGAATATCTCAGTTAAGATTGACAAGCTATCAATTGAAAGCAGGCAACGGTCATTGGAAAAGGGAATAGCACGCTCAATTACCCAAGGTATAATAAGCAAATTTAGATCCGCTAATTTTAATGACGCAGATAGAAATTTTGTTAGAGCTATATATAGTCATAAAGAACAAATTTTATATCATGACCACCTTGACAATTCAGTTTATCACAGGGAGAGTATCAAACACGGGAATACATTAGGTCTTGACATCCATATTAAAGGGAAAACGTTTCACATATGTCAAACTGAGCATAAAGGAATTCATTACACTATTATAGATTGTTTAACCCAACTGGGTTTTGAAGAATTTTCAGATATTTCCTACAATATCCTAATGGCATTAGGGTTTACAACAGGAGTTTTCATTCAAAATGAGGTAAGCTACATTACTTATAAAGAATTGGAAATGAAACATCCTTTTGGATACTGCTACTCAACTTTGCGCAACTCAATTGTTTTTAATTATCCGCCACTGGAAAATTCAATACATAGCCACATTGATGATTATGAAATAGCCGAAAAATATTTATATAATGACATCAGAAAACGCCTTGATATGAGGTCATTTTCCAATCTATGTTTTCTATGTGAAGATCAAAGGATACAAGCAATTATGATTTTAATATTTGAGTCTATGTCTAATTCCTTAGTTATTATGCCTTGTGGACTGTCAGTTGTTTTTGAGGTTTTGGCAAATTATTTTGAATCTAAATTTGAAGCTGCCTTTTCAGTATTTAATCATGAAGTAGCAACACAGATTCAAGGAAAGTTAAAAGGCACTCTTGTTGAATGGGAAGAATGTATTGAGTTAAGGGAAGGGTTGGATAAATATAAAAATTCAATAAATAATATTAATCGAATATCAAACAAGGCTAGATTAAAGAAACCTTTTGAAGTTTTAGGAATCATACTGAATGATGATGATTTGAAAATCCTCGACCAGCGAAATAACTTTTTGCATGGTAGAAAAACATTGGTTGATGTAAATGTCTATTTCATGTCACTCTCAATGCTGAGACTTGTAAGTTCGGTTTTGTTAAAGATGTCTGGATATACAGGATTGGTATTCGATCATTCTGAAAAGCAGAAATTTTACACCCTAAGTAAAAATCACCAAGCATTCTATAGAACCTTATAATTTGCTATCAATCACCCGCACGTCGTATTCTGTAGGGGCGAACCGCGTTCGCCCTTGGGTACCGGATCGTCTGCAACTTAATTATATCCGACATCCTTATATGGAATAAAATTTGTCCTCGACCCATTTCCCGGGATTATCAATTATATAATCGGAAATAGTAGTGTACGATTTTGCATTTCTGATAATATGGTCATGAAAACCGCGTTGCCATAATTGACCTTCAAAACCCATCCGTTTAGATTGGCTTGTTACAGCAGATTTATATCCGCTGATGATTGCACCAATTGAATGGGCTGCTGCACCATTGAGTTTTAATTGTTTTTCATCAAACTCCTGTGAGGCCGTTCGGATACCCAAGGGCGAACGCGGTTCGCCCCTACATTGGTCGTCCAATATTAATATGGCATGCATGTGATTAGGCATAACAACAAACACATCGATTAATACATTTTTTCTTTTCTGTGCAGTATTCAACCATTCATCCCGGGCAATTATGCCATATTGGTTAAGCTGCATTTGTCCATCCACTATATATCCAAACATGTTTAACCTGTCGTGACAACAAATTGTAATGAAATATTGGCCGGACCGTGTATAATCGTACCCCTTTAGTCGTAAAGCTTTTCGGTTCTTTATGTGGTCATCCTCAATCACCTCATTTGTTTTATAAGTCAAAACAAATCTAGAAATTCCATTTAAACATTCGCCATCCTAATTACCCGCATGGTGTATTCTGTAGGGGGCGAACCGCGTTCGCCCTTGGGCACCATATAGGTCCAATAAAATTTGAGAGAGTAAAAACCGTATCACCCTTGTTCTCCCGATTAACAATAACCCATCCTTCCTACAGATTTAATCTATTTCAATACTACACACATCGTAAACCAACATTGTTCACAGGCAAAGCAAAACACTCCATACCTTTGCACTATGAGTTTAGAGAGAAGAATTGCCGCGCTGGGGCAGTTGAAGCAGGCATTGCTGGGCATTACAGAGCAGGATGAGATCATATACAGGGCCAATAGCGTGAACCCGTTTTTTGAGCCCGTGTTTACCATCAAGGCCATACGCGCTGTTGCCAATGAGCTGTGCGACGAAGCAAAGCTGCGCGCATGGGCAGGCCACTACAACATAGAAGAGGACATAAAAGTGGCTAAGACCATCGGTCTTATCTGCGCAGGCAATATTCCCTTGGTGGGCTTTCACGACTTCCTGTGCTGCTACATTACCGGCGCGCAGATACAGATAAAGCTATCGTCCAAAGACGATGTGCTGTTCCTGTATGCGCTGAAACTATTGGGCGAATACGACAGCGGTCTCAAAGACCAGATGGCCATAGTGGAGCGGCTGGAAGGCTTCGATGCCGTGATAGCCACAGGCAGCAACAACACCAACCGCTACTTCGAATACTACTTCCGCAACTACCCGAAAATACTGCGCAGGAACAGGAACTCGGTAGCCGTGCTTACAGGCCAGGAAACGGATGAAGAGATGAAGGGGCTGGCGTCGGATATATTCGATTATTTCGGCCTGGGCTGCCGGAGCGTGAGCAGCCTGATGCTGCCGGAGGGGTACGACCTTACTACCATCTTCCCGCACTTTAGCGACTATGCGTGGCTGCACAACCACTCGCGCTATATGAACAACTACGACTACAACCGTACCATATACCTGCTGAACGCCGACCCGCACCTGGCAAATGAATTTGTGATGATACTGCAAAGCCCCGCGCTGGCTTCGGTTATAGGTACGTTGCACTACCAGTATTACACCTCCCTGCATGCCGCAGAAACTACCCTGACAGAGCACGCAGAAGAAATACAGTGCGTGGTGGCAGGCGCAGGCATCTTGAATAATCTGCCCCAAAAGGTTAACTTCGGCAAGGCACAGCAGCCCACCCTCAGCGACTATGCCGATGGCGTGGATACTATGCAGTTTTTGCTGTCACTTTAATAAAATAAAAAAGGAGGTGGTTTGAATTTAACTGATAGTAGTGTTTATATGCTATTTTCGAGCGAAACAAGAAAGATTTTTGAAGCCATAGTGGAGCTTCTCTGGCAAAAAAATCTGACGTAGTTGCAGCCGAAAATGGTTATAAACAAATTATTAAGTTGAATTTAAACTACCTCCAATCTATGAGTGTTGCCCTGATAATTGTGATACTGGCCCTCGGCCTGCTGCTGATTATAGCAGAGATATTCTTTATACCCGGCACCTCTGTTTTCGGTGTGGCAGGTGGTGTAGTCATGATTATCGGCGTAGTCATGATGTACTCCATAGGCACCCAGCAGGGGCATATATCGCTGGGCATTTCTATAGCGGCTGTTATAGTGGCTACTATCATCGGCTTCCGGGCTATAGATAATGGCGCGCTGGCCACCCGGTCCAAGATAAAGGGCCGTGTGAACGAGCTGGATAGTAGCCTCGTACCCGGTATGCGCGGCAAAGCCATAACAGAATTGCGCCCCGGTGGCAAGGTGCAGTTTGGCGAGGAGCGGGTAGAGGTGTTCAGCTACGGCAGCTACATACCGCGCGACAGCGAGGTGGAAATAACAAATGTCACCAAAGACAAAATATTCGTTAAACTTACAGCAGCATAAGGGGCTAAAGCCCTTATCACCCATAACAATTTAAATACTAAAAGCATGTTTACTTCATCCATAGTACTGGGCATCGTGATACTGGTGTTCCTGATACTGTTCCTCTGGTTTTTTCCGGTGGGTTTGTGGATCACCGCAAAGCTGTCCGATGTCAATATTCCCCTGCTGGACCTTACGGTGATGCGGTTCCGCCGCGTTAACCCAAGCCTGATAGTGGACTGTATGGTAATAGCCACTAAAGCAGGTATACCTGTAGAGCACCGTTTGCTCGAAGCCCACTTTATGGCAGGTGGCAACGTAATGAAGGTGGTGCGCGCACTGGTAAGTGCCGACAAAGCCAACATTGACCTGGACTTTAAAGCAGCTACTGCCATAGACCTTGCAGGTCGCGACGTGTTCGAGGCAGTGCAGCTGAGTGTTAACCCAAAGGTAATAGAGTCACCACCGGTAACAGCAGTAGCCAAAGATGGTATACAGCTGATAACCAAAGCGCGTGTTACCGTTCGTGCTAATATTAAGCAGTTGGTAGGGGGAGCAGGAGAGGAGACCGTACTTGCGCGCATAGGCGAGGGTATCGTAACTTCTATCGGTTCCGCAGAGTCGCACAAAATGGTAATGGAAAACCCGGACTCTATTTCCAAGGTGGTATTGCACAAAGGGTTGGATTCAGGTACGGCTTTCGAAATATTATCCATTGATATCGCAGATATCGATATTGGCAAAAACATAGGTGCAGGATTGCAGATGGACCAGGCCAATGCCGACAAGAACATAGCACAGGCACGTGCCGAAGAGCGCCGCGCCATGGCTATAGCGGTAGAGCAGGAGATGAAAGCAAAAGCGCAGGAAAGCCGCGCCAAGGTAATAGAGGCCGAGGCCGAAATTCCTAAGGCCATAGCAGAAGCATTGCGCAATGGCAACCTGGGCATAATGGACTACTACAAAATGCAGAATATGCAGGCCGATACCAACATGCGTGAGGGTATCGCCAAAAATCCGGGTACTACCGACAAAAAATAAGCAACAGCTCCGCTGTTACCAAAAATCCGGCTGCGGCATCGCTTCAGCCGGATTTTTTGGCTTAAAAAGGTACCTCCTTGTATACTAAGACCAGAGTTATCCAAAGGATTTTTTCTATTAGGTCTGTTCTTTGAAAAAAGCAATGCGCAACCATACCTTTACTATATCGACCCCTGCGCCTTATTTTCTTGGCTCGCGGGGGTGCCTCAAAACCCGTAAAGAACGCCATGCTCGCCAATACACATGATGCAAACTAGGAATACTGGTCTGCGATGATCATGGAGTTTAGGGTTTTTAGGCGTTCCCGCAGCCTTAAAAAGAAAATACAGCGCTTGATTTTTGGCTACCTTTTCATCAAGGAAAAGGTAGGGCTAGAAAAAACTACATTGGCTAAACCCTGCGTATTACATGCCTTTCAAGGTTATTGATCAATCTTCTGAATACTTATGTATAAATAAAATCAGTCATTTAACAATTAACCACCCAAAACAGTCATTTGTTATCTACATATAACTCCTGTTTAAAATAGGCAGGTTTCTGTAGCCGCGAATGCTTATTTTCGCCCCCGAAATGGAAAATATTCGCAACTTCTGCATAATAGCACACATAGATCACGGCAAAAGCACACTTGCCGACAGATTGATAGAAACGACAAAAACGATAACTGAGCGCGAAATGATGGATACCGTGTTGGATAACATGGACCTGGAGCGCGAGCGCGGTATCACCATCAAGAGCCACGCCATACAAATGGACTTTGTCCGCAACGGGCAGAAATATGTATTGAACCTGATAGATACCCCGGGCCACGTGGATTTTAGCTACGAGGTGTCGCGTTCATTGGCTGCCTGCGAGGGCGCACTGCTGCTGGTAGATGCATCGCAGGGCATACAGGCGCAAACTATATCCAACTTGTACCTGGCGGTAGAGCAGGGACTTACCATTATACCGGTGGTAAATAAGATAGATATGCCGGGCGCTATGCCCGAGGTAGTGGAAGAGCAGATGATGAACCTTATCGGCTGCAAAAAAGAAGACATCATACACGCCAGCGGCCGTACAGGTCTTGGTGTAGAGCTGATATTCGATGCCATACTGGACCGCATACCCGCGCCCAAAGGCGATGAGCAGGCACCATTGCGCGCACTTATATTCGATTCGGTTTTCAACTCATTCCGCGGTGTTATTGCCTACTTCCGTGTTATGGATGGGGTTTTGAAAAAAGGCGACAAGGTTCGTTTCTTCAACACCGGAGCGGTGTACGAAGCCAATGAGGTGGGCATTTTGCGTTTCGACCTGGAGCCAAGGGCCGAGGTGCGCAGCGGCGATGTGGGCTACATCATTACCGGTATCAAAAACGCCAAAGAGATTAAAGTGGGGGATACCATTACGGTAAACAACAACCCTTGCGAAATAGGCATAGATGGTTTTGCAGATGTGAAACCAATGGTATTTGCGGGTATATACCCGATGGACAACGATGATTACGAGGACTTGCGCGACTCTCTGGAGAAGCTGCAGCTGAACGATGCATCGCTGGTGTACGAGCCTGAAACATCCATAGCGCTGGGCTTTGGTTTCCGTTGCGGATTCCTGGGCCTGCTGCACCTGGAGATAGTGCAGGAGCGACTGGACAGGGAGTACGACATGCCTATCATTACCACTGTGCCACAGGTGAGCTACAATGCCTACCTGAGCAATGGCGACGAGGTGGTAATAAACAACCCGTCGGACATGCCCGACATTACGCGTATAGACACAATAGAGGAGCCATACATCCGTGCGCAGGTAATCACCAAGCCGGAGTATATAGGTTCTATCATGAATCTGTGTATGGACAAGCGTGGTATTCTTACCAACCAGACTTACCTGACAGAAGACCGCGTGGAGCTGAGTTTCGAAATGCCATTGGCAGAAATTGTGTTCGACTTCTACGACAGGCTTAAATCCATATCGCGTGGGTACGCGTCTTTCGACTATTCACCTATCGACTACCGTGCAGGCGACCTGGTAAAATTGGATATATTATTGAATGCCGAACAGGTGGATGCATTCAGCTCTATGATACACCGCAGCAAGGCCGAGGACTTTGGCCGCAGGATGTGCGAAAAGCTGAAAGACATTATCCCTCAGCAGCAGTTCATGATTCCTATTCAGGCAGCCATAGGCAGCAAGATAATAGCGCGCGAAAACATTAGCGCATTAAGGAAAGACGTTACCGCCAAGTGTTATGGTGGCGATATATCGCGTAAGCGCAAGCTATTGGAAAAGCAGAAAAAAGGTAAGAAGAAAATGCGCCAGTTCGGTAAGGTAGAGGTGCCTCAGGAGGCATTCATCGCAGTACTGAAACTGAACGACTAAACAAACACTACTTGCACCTGATGGTAATAGGTGGTGTTACTACAGGGTTGCTCAGGTGGCCCTTCCTGTCTTTTATCAGCACAGTGTACACCAGCTTGTCTTCCACACAGGCAGGGTCGCCACTACAGCCTGCTATTTTGCATTCCAGCAGCGAGGTGTAAAAGTCGATTTCACCCGAAAGGTCATCGAACTTACCCGTAGGTTCTACAAATGGCAATATCCTGGCCTCCGGGCAGCTATCGCGGTGGTCTATCAGTATCAGCGACCAGTATGGGTCTTTTATCACCGAAGAGTCGCTAAACAAATCGCACAATGGCGAGTTGAATTGCGGGGAGGTACTCAGGTCAGTGCCTATGTCGCCATCACCATCGGTAAAGGTAAGCGTCACCGTAAGCGAATCGCCAGATAGGAGCGTATCTTTAGATACAGACTTGAATTCTATATTTGGTTCTATAGGATATTGCGGTGGCCCCTGCACACAAGATGATATGCCTGCAATGGCTGCTATAAAAGAGAAAAGCAATAAAAACCTCATATAAAATCAATTAAGATTAAAACCGAAAATACCTTTTCATTTGTAAAGTAAATGGCCGCGGCTTTGAATTTAGAAGAAGATATTTTTAATGTAGAGCATAAATCGTTCGAAAGTGTTGCACTGCAAGTGTTCCGCTACCAGTACGAGCATCTGCCCGTTTACCATTTTTTTTGTAATGGCATAAAGAGGAACCCTGAAAATACCCGCACTTTAGCGCAGATTCCCTTTCTGCCCATCCGCTTCTTCAAGTCGCACGATGTAATTGCCGCAGGCTTGCAGCCGCAAACCATATTTACCAGCAGTGGTACTACGGGTAGCATTACCAGCAGGCATCAGGTGGCTTATACTGGTTTATATGAGCAGAGCTTTACGCGCTGTTTCGGGCAGTTTTATGGCCCTGTAGAAGACTATTGTGTGCTTGCCTTGTTGCCCTCTTACCTGGAGCGCAGCGGCTCCTCACTTGTATATATGGCAGAGAACCTGATAGCCAAAACCACTGCTAATGGTAGCGGCTTCTTTTTATACGATTTTGAAAAGCTGAAGCAGACATTACTGGATAATGAGCAGGCCGGTAAAAAGACTTTGCTGCTGGGGGTAACTTATGCCCTGCTAGATTTCGCAGAATTTTTTCAGGCAGATCTAAAGCACACCATCATCATGGAAACAGGCGGCATGAAGGGCAAGCGCGAAGAAATGACCCGTGGCGAAGTGCACCGCGAACTGATGCAAAGTTTTGGGGTAGATGCCATACACTCCGAATACGGCATGACGGAATTACTATCTCAGGGCTACTCCACAGGCAATGGTATTTTCCATACGCCACAGTGGATGAAGATAATGCTGCGCGATACCTACGACCCGCTTTCTGTCAGCAGCAATGCAGGCAGCGGCGCCATCAATATCATAGACCTGGCCAACCTGTATTCATGCTCATTTTTAGCCACCGATGATGCAGGTAAATTATATAATGATGGCAGCTTCGAGGTGCTGGGCCGTTTGGATGCCGCCGAAGTGCGTGGCTGTAACCTTATGTACGATGCCATATAAACTGAACACATGAAAAAGACATTCCTATATACTGTATTTGAAAAGGACAAGACGCTGTTTGTGCTCTTTTCTCTTTTCATTTTGGGGCAGTTATTTTTCACGGTAAAAGGGGTGGAAACCTTCCCTTTCCTGCACTGGGGCATGTACTCCGGCAAAATGGAAAAGGTGGATTCTGTACAAGTGTTCGATATCAATATCGGAGGCCAGCAGGTACCCATTTCCAAGCTGCCCGATGCCCAGGCTGCCCTCCTGTCCTCATCCCTGTCATGGTATAGCACCCTGAAGCAAAACAGCTATTACGATAGCACGGATAAAGTACTGCAAGCAAGATTCGGTAGTATGAGCCCTGCTTTCCGCAGCTATGCAGCCGATAAGCTCATCAATAATAAACGCACAGTAATGCGCTACGAGCCATGGCTGTTCCACTACCTCAGCGATATGCGCCTGGTACAGAACTCCACCATGCTCGTGCAGGAAAAAACTTTTGTGTACAACAGCGATTTCACCCTTAGGGAAGTGGCTGCAAAACCGATCATTACCTATGCAGCCTTTGACTAACGCCAACCATGCCTACAGGTTAAAAAGCTTTGCTGTCTTCGGCTTTGGCTTATTCGTTATCCTGTACCGCTTCTACAGCAGCACCATGCTATCCGAGCTGGCTAACCCCATAGTACCGGAGCTCGTGTTCCCATCTATCGACAATAGCTATTGGCTGCTGCTGCTTAGTGGCGTACCGCAGTTCCTGTTATCGCACTCCTACCTCATTACTTTTGTCGACCTGTTGCTATTCGTACTGCCACTGGCAGCTATGTTCTCCGACAAAAAGCAGGGACTGGCAATAGCTTTCACTATCTTCTACACGCTCTACTTTTTCATATTCAATACTTATAGCGGACACCATTACCATGGCTTATTCGGCCTGCTGATTATCTCCATTCCTTTCTGGACAAATAAGCCCGAAAGGTTCAATCTGCTTTGGAGGGCGGTAAGGTATTATCTTCTGTTTCTTTTCGTTTCCGGCGCCTGCTGGAAACTCTTCCGTGGCGCGGCTTTTGATCCTATGCACATGCACAATATACTATTGCAGCAGCACGGGCAGTTGTTGGCGGAGCAGCCCGGTTCCTTTTATGCGCAGGGCATCAGGTGGTTGCTGAATCATCCTACTGTTTCATATAGCATGTTCCTGGCTACTACCATCATAGAGTTCAGTTTTATCATCGGCTTTTTTACCGCAAGGTTCGACAGGGTTTTGCTCGTACTATTTCTCCTTTTCTGCATCACAAATTTTCTGGTGATGCACATAGTATCTGCCGAGCTGTTGGTGCTTGGTGCTACACTGGTAGATTGGGACAGGATAGCCGCAAGGCAGGAAAGGCTACAAGCGGGAAAGCCTGTTGCGCAGCAGGTGGTCGGCTAGTACCAGTGCTGCCATAGCTTCTACTATAGGCACAGCCCGCGGCACCACGCAAGGGTCGTGCCGGCCTTTGGCTTTCAGCGTTGTATTTGCACCATCTGTGTTTACCGTCTGCTGCTCTTTCATTATAGTAGCTGTTGGTTTAAACGCCACATTGAAGTATATATCCATGCCATTGGAGATGCCGCCCTGCGTGCCGCCCGAGTGGTTGGTGGTGGTTATTATCTTACCATCAGCATCAGTATCAAACACATCATTGTGCTCACTGCCATACAGCTCCACTCCATCAAACCCACTGCCTATCTCAAACCCCTTCACTGCATTGATGCTCAGCATGGCTTTTGCCAGGTCAGCGGGCAATTTATCGAACACCGGCTCCCCCAGCCCCACCGGGCAGCCCTGAACTACGCAGCTTACAACACCGCCCAGCGAGTCGCCTTTGGCTTTGGTATCCTCTATCAGGGCTATCATTTGCGCAGCCATTTCCGGGTCAGGGCATCTTACTATATTGGTTTCTGTATTATTCAGGTCCAGCTGCTGGTATGGTTTTTCAAGCTTTAGCCTGCCCACCTGGCTTACGTATGCAGTTATGCTTACACCATATTGCTTCAGCAGCAATTGTGCTATAGTGCCTGCTGCCACGCGTGCAGCTGTTTCCCTGGCGCTGCTCCTGCCGCCACCCCGGTAGTCGCGCAGGCCATACTTCTGCTCCCATGTGTAGTCGGCATGCGATGGTCTGTAGGTCGATTTTATTTCGCTGTAGTCTTCCGGCCTTGCGTCTTCATTTTTTATCGTCAGGCATATAGGTGTGCCAAGGCTTTTTCCTTCAAACACTCCGCTTAATACATTTACTGTATCCGATTCCTTTCTTTGTGTGGTAATGTTACTTTGACCGGGTTTCCTTTTGTCCAGTTGCTGTTGTATATAAGCCAGGTCTATACTTAATCCTGCCGGGCAGCCATCTATTACCACACCTATCGAGTCACCGTGGCTTTCACCAAAAGTATTTATCGTAAAGTGCTTGCCAAATATATTCCCTGCCATATCTTTTCAAATGTAAGTTTCCTAATTATTTACCTTTTTTCCTCTTTTCAAAACATTGTCAATAAGAATAAGTGCAATACCATAAAAGGGTACAACAGGTATCTTATATCGTACCAGTGCGCCAAAGTTATAGCTGGTAAAACCTACTGCAAACCCAAGTATAGCTGTAAAGATTAGGCAAAAAACAATATTTGTATCCTTTACTAAGGCTTCAGGAAGCCGTACCAGTTTTGTTCTCCATACAATATTCAATGTGAACAGGAGCATAACAAGGCTCTCAATGGCAGCCAGCATCATAAAGGGCGAACTTGTTTCCCATGGATATGGACGGAAGAGTGTAACATTAATAGCAAGAGGGAATTTTTTCAGCATGCCACCGACAGAAAAATCACCTATGTCCCCCAGCGAATATCCCGAGCCGTGTTCGGATGCTGTAGTGTGCCATGTCTGGTATCCCAATGCCGTCTTTTCCAGATTATCTACGGAGTATTTTCCCAGGCTGCCTCCCACCAGGCTGAGGGCAAGGGCCGATCCACCTACTCCAAGTACCAGAAACAACGGTGCAGCCATGGTGCGTATAAAGGAGCTACGAATCTTATCCTTATAACTGCTGAATATCCAATAGCCGGCAGCAGGTATAAAAGCCAGTAGAATGTAACCTTTGACGACAGAAATGACATAGGCATTGATAAATCCTATAAGGAGGTTCCTGCCTAGATTTTCTTTTTTTAATATGCCAAAATATAAGCTGTATATCAGCCAGCACAAGCAGGTAAATGTCAGTGTATCCTTCATGATACCTGATCCCCAAAAAACTACTGAAGGAACAAATAGTATCACTCTGGCTATGGGTTTTGCCAAGTGGGGGTACATATCGTAAAACACAAGATACAGCCTCCATACCCCCAAAAATGAGAAATAGCCAAACAGCAGGGATGTGCAAATCATCGAGTTGGCTCCTAGCAGGTTAATAATACTTACCAGTTTTATAAAAGATACCTCACTGCTGCCATACTTCATGATATACAGACAGCTATTCCAATACGAATTGTAAATGAAGTCCAGATAAACATCACGGTCGCTGGAGAAAATGAATTCAATAGCGCGACCGGGATTATCGCCTAGAAATTTTATCCATTCATGCCCCCAATGATAGTAGGCCATGGTATCACCGCCATTGTAGTAATACATATAAATGATACAAAAAGCCATGGCGCTCAATACCTTGGCCCACATTGCCTGTCCAAAATATTTAAACAGGACCGTATTGCCTGCATACTTAGCCCTTGCCCTTGAACCCAGGAAATATATAAGTACCAGAAATAAGGGTATCAGCATCAGGTCAAACGCCCCTAACTGATATGGAATAAATGCACCATCCATAATATTAAAAGCAAAGATGCTTACTTTCGCACTCTAATTATGGATAATTATTCTAAACATACCCTGCATCCATGGCATGGTGTACATTTTGGTGAAGACGCACCCAATACGGTAACTTCTTATGTGGAAATAGTACCGACTGACACGGTAAAATACGAAGTAGATAAAACAAGCGGGATTATTAAAGTAGACCGTCCGCAGCAATTCTCCAATATTTTTCCTGCATTATACGGTTTTATACCACAAACATTGTGCGATATAGAGGTGGGAAAATACTGTACGGAGAAAACAGGTCGGCCCGGCATCATCGGCGATCAGGATCCTTTGGACATTTGCATACTAACTTCATGCAATATCCCCCACAGCAATATTCTGGTAAAGGCCATTCCCATCGGAGGTTTTCGTATGATAGACGGCAACGAGGCCGATGATAAGATAATAGCCGTTATGAAGGGCGATGCGCTATATGAGTCGTGGCGCGAACTGGCAGATGCCAATAAAAGCATCATACAGCGTATGAAGCATTACTTCCTTACTTACAAGGATATGCCTGGTAGCGAAGGCGCCAGAAAATGTGAGATAACCCACACCTATGGCCGCGAGGAGGCTTTGGAGGTGATTAAAAGGAGTATAACAGATTATAAAGTGAAATTTGCAAAACACCTGTAGCACAGGCGTTTTGCAAATCCTATACCTTACTATTTTACACCATCCAGTATCTTAAATATTTCCCCTAGGTCGGGTGAAAGAACAATTTCTATCCTGCGGTTCTTGCTCCTGCCTTCAGCAGACTCATTATTGTCTACCGGCAAAAATTCTCCATGACCTGCAGGTACTATTCTTTTTGGGTCTACCTTGTTTTCTTCTACCAGCAGGGTAGCTACAGTAGATGCACGCATCACGCTCAGGTCCCAATTGTTTTTTATAGTGCCACTGGTATTCCCATAAGGTTTGTTATCGGTATGCCCTTCTACCATTATACCTATCTCGGTTTGCTTGTTTAGTACTTCTGCAAGTTTGCTCAGTGCCTGCTTTCCCCTTACATCTACGGTATAGCTTCCGCTTTTGAACAATAGCTTGTCGCTTAGGCTTACATACACCTTACCGTCTTTCTGTGTTACTGTCAATTCACTGCTGTTGAAGCCGGTCAGTGCATCCGATATTTTCTTTTTTAGTGCTGCTACGGCCTGATCTTTTTTACTGATAAGCGCTTCCAGCTCGTCTATTCTTTTTTGTTTGGCAGCAAGCTCCGCAGCTATATTATCCAGTTCGCTTGCTTTTTTGTTCAGCTCTGTTTCCTTGTCGTTTAGCGCCTGGCTCAGGTTATTTTTCTCTTTGCTGGATGAAGATAAAAGGTCATCAAACCTTTTCTTCATGTTATCATACACTTTATCGCCATCGGCTTTTTGCTTTTTGGCAAAGGCCAGCTCATTCTGCAATCCTGCTATGGTATTATTCAATCCGCCTATGGAATCATTCAGTAGCTGGCTCAGTGCATTTGCTGCATGCAGCTTTTCGTTGCAGTCATTCTTTTCTNNACATACTTATCTGCCAGCGCTACCTGCTCGTCAAATTTCTTTTTGGATACCAGGCAGGAACTGAACAACAACATACATCCCGCCACCAATACTACACGACCCATCATACTTCTTTATTTTCCACGAATTTACGTTTCATTTATCCCAAGGTTGTGCGGCTATCAACCTTCAAAAACTGCCAGTGTTTACTATATCATTCAGTTAGTAGCAGAAAAAGAGAAGTTTCAATCAATTATATTTACCAAACAATTATTCTGTAAAGGGAAATGGGTCTTAAATACTTCTTTGTGTCTGCTCTGGTCCTTGGTATGCTGTTTATGCATGCTGCTAACGGACGCATTCCCGTAGAGTATGATTTCCCGAATGCGTTTTCGCCCGATGGCGATGGCAATAATGATTTTTTCCGCCTGCTGCCCGGCAGTACGGCCACCCTGGAAACGCTACAAGTATATAACCGCGCAGGAGAACTGGTATTTGATAATAAGCGCGACGGCAAAAGTGAATGGGATGGTAAATACCAGGGCAAAGAGCAGCCGATAGGCACGTATGTATTTTATTCCCGCGTTCAATTATCTGCAGGAGGAGATTTAGTTAACGATAGCCGTGAATTATTACTGGTAAGATAACTGTATGAAAAAAAGCCTGCTTGCTGTTTTTGTTTTCTTCTGTGCGCTTGCAGGTAGCGCGCAGGATACCCACTATTCGCAGTTTTACAACTCACCGCTTACGCTCAATCCTGCACTTACAGGCCTTACGCGTGGCGATTTTCGCATAGGGGCTGCTTACCGCAATCAGTGGTTTTCTGTTACCAATAACGGGTTTTTCAAGTCGCCTTATTCTACACCATCCTTTTTTTTCGATGTGCCTGTCAAAATAAAGAATGACGCTATAGGTGTCGGGGCATTGGTGCTGGCAGACAGGAATGGAGTCAATGGTTTCAACTCTGTTACGGCTATGGCTTCGGTGTCTTTTATCAAAACGCTCGGTAAGCAAAAGAATCATCAGCTATCTGTTGGGGTGCAGGCAGGTTATACTTACAAGGGAATAAAGCTGCAAAACCAGAAATTTGAAAATCAGTTCAACGGAACCACTTTCGACAACTCACTGGGCAGTAACGAAAATTTCAGGAGCAACCGCGCAGGTTTCGAAAACCTGAATGCAGGCGTGTTGTGGTTTGGCAGGCTGGCCAAAATGCTGGGTATGTACGCAGGTGGCTCGGCGTATAATTTAACCATGCCAAAAAATGGTGTGCTGAACGCTTCCAAAAGCCGCGTACAGATACGGTGGAACGTACAAAGCGGGCTGGATATATTGGTAAGCAGCCGCATTCACTTGTTGCCTATGGGCTTGTACATGCGGCAGGATATGACTGATGAGCTGAATACAGGCCTGGGAATGGCTGTAGATATCAATTCGCGCATGGTGGCTACCATTGGCTTGCTGAATAGGCTGAACGATTTGGCCATAAAGAACCAGCATGCAGATGCGCTTATAGTGTATGGTGCTTATGAGTTGTACGGGGTTAAAATTGGAGCATCGTATGATGTTACGGTATCTAAGCTAAAGAAAGCCTCACCTTCTACGGGAGCATTTGAGCTTACTGTGATTTATATTGGCAAAAAGAAAGCTAAGAACAATATTATCTTCTGTCCTATGTTTTGATGGCATTTTGTGCTTGGGTAACACTTTTTGTTTCAAAAATGATATATATGCAAGGTAAAGCACAGTCATGGCAAACTGCCTGGTAGCATAGCACCATTATCAGCAGTGGCCTTACGAAAGAACCAAAATAATACATGCATACAGGACATCATTATTCCTTCAAAGAGTTCCTTTACTGGACACGCGATTTCATATACCTCAATCTGGTTATTGCCACCATTCCTACGGTACTGTATCAGGTGTTGGGTTGGAAGTGGATGGCTATTCCCTGGGTGCCTATAGCCATGATAGGCACCGCAGCGGCCTTCATCATTGGGTTTAAAAACACCCAGACCTACAACCGTCTTTGGGAGGCCCGGCAGATATATGGTGCCATAGTAAACTCCAGCAGGGCGTGGGGCATTATGGTCAGGGACCTGGTAGCGGATAAAACAGTACATCAGGAGCTTGTTTACCGCCACATTGCCTGGCTTACGGCATTGCGCTTCCAACTGAGGGAACCGCGTGAATGGGAAAATACAGGCCGCAGGTATAACAAGGAATACCAGCGGTATTATACCATACCCGAAAGAGCTTCCACCCTGGAGGCGGACATTGCACCTTACTTATCCAAAGCGGATATGGATTATGTATTCAGCAAAAAGAATCGTGCTACCCATATCATCAGTTTGCAATCTTCTTTATTGAAATCGCTGAAGGATGAAGGTAAAATTGAAGCATTGGATTATGTGGAAATGGAGAAGCTGCTGGTAGATCTGTTTGAGCAACAAGGTAAATGCGAGCGTATCAAAAACTTCCCCTATCCACGACATTTTGCTTCGCTCAATCTGTTCTTTGTCCGCCTGTTTACATTTATTGTTCCGTTTGGCCTGCTTCAGGAGTTCTCTAAAATGGGTGGCTGCTTTATCTGGCTGAACATCCCGTTCAGCCTTATTGTTACCTGGGTATTCTGCTCTATGGAGCGTATTGGCGAAAGCACCGAAAACCCTTTTGAAGGAAGTGCCAATGATGTACCTATATCGGCACTTAGCCGTACTATTGAGATCGATCTGCGCGAAATGCTGGACGAAACAAATCTACCACCTGCCATGACGCCTGTTAACAACATCTTGATGTAATTGGCATGAACAGGATAGACAGGCTATTTGGCATACTTACTTTGCTGCAATCCAAAAAACATGTAACTGCGGAGCAGATTGCTGAAAATTATGGAATAAGCATACGCACTGTATACCGCGATATAAAAGCGATTCAGGAGCAGGGTGTGCCTGTAAGCTTCGAGCAGCCAAAAGGATACTTTATCATGCAGGGATATTTTTTGCCGCCTGTATCCTTTACTACAGAAGAGGCCAATGCGCTGCTGCTTATGGAGTCGCTGGTGCATGCTTTTAGCGACAGCTCCATTAAAAGAAATTATTCATCTGCACTAAGCAAGGTGCGCGCTGTGGGACGCGACAGCCAGAAGAAGGTTATGGATATACTGGACAAGCACATGCGCACACAGCTACCCGCGCGCTTTCCACAGAACTATGAGTACCTGACGATTATACAGAACTGTATATCGGCCCAAACAGTTATTGCCATAGGTTATAAAAACAGCAAAGACGAAATAACAGAAAGGAAGATAGAACCGATAGGATTGGTGTTCTATGCTTTTAGCTGGCACCTGATAGGCTGGTGTACGCTGCGCAATGAGTACCGCGATTTCAAGGTGTCCCGCATACTAAAGGCGTCAGACACGGGCAGCCCGTTTAATACTAAAGAGCATACAGGTCTGGATGAATACATGAAGCAGCTGCCGGTCAACTTTTAATTATTTTTTTGTTTCAGAAAAACACACTGCCATAGGGTTGTCAGTGCGCGGTATTTGCTTTGCGGTTCACTTAAAAACAAAAGGATATGAAAATCATTGAGTCGCTGATCAAAGAAATGAAGGAAGAAGCTGAAACTACCCGCAAAATGCTATCCGCGGTACCAACCGACAAGCTGGACTGGAGGCCCCATCCAAAAAGCATGACCATCATGCAACTGACTACGCATATAACCGAGCTGCCGGGTTGGGTTGCTATGGCGCTGAAAACCGAAGAGCTGGATTTTGCAGGCATGCCCTATACACCAACTACTATTGCCGACAGCAAAGAACTGCTGCCATTGCTTGGAAAAAACCTTGCAGCAGGGCTGGAAGCTTTGGCGCATGCCAAAGAAGAAGACTTGCTGCCAAACTGGACCTTGAGGACAGGGGAACACATACACAGCATTAGAACCAAAGGCGAAGTAATACGCATGGCATTTTCGCAAACGGTGCATCACCGCGCGCAGCTGGGCGTATTTTTGCGCTTACTCGATGTGCCGATACCGGGTAGCTACGGGCCTAGTGCAGATGATACGAAATTTTAAGCTTAAGGCGGTTCACCAAATGAACCGCCTTTTTTTTATGAGGCAGGCAACCGTTTCCCCATTGGCAATCGTTTTGTTCCATATCTATAATTACTGATTTATGAAACATTTGCTCATTTTAGTAGCTTGTGCAGTTAGCTTCTACTGCCGGGCTTCAGAACTTACCAATCAAACTTTCCTTAAACTAAAGGCAGTAAACAGCCAATGGGTTTGCCAAAAGGATGTTGATGCGGCGACGCTACCCAACATAAACGCTCAGGATGAACGCGCCTGGATAAAAAATCACTTGCAACTCGTAGAGCAGATACTCAGGAAAAGGGATATTAAGCACCTTACTGCTGAGCAGGCAGCAAATCGCGCCATTGCTTTGGATAAGCTGAATTGTTACTGGCATGAAGGAGCATTTCCTGTCAATGAATCGTACAGCTGCCGCACACCTATATTCATAGATGCGCATGATAATTTTTGCGCAGTGGGTTACTTGGTAAAGGCTACGGGTTTTGAGGAGGTATCAAGAAAGATTGCCTCCCGAACTAATCTTGCTTACGTATTGGAAATGAATTACCCGGAGCTGGATAAATGGGCTGCTGATTATGGCTTTACTAAAGACGAGCTGGCATGGATACAGCCGGGCTACCCACCGCAGACTACATTTGCCAAAGTAGGAGAGGGGGCGAATGGTGAGATAAATGTATTGCACACGGATGCTGCCAATGGAATACTGTATGCCGGTGGTTCATTCACCAAAGTAGATAGCACGGTTAGTGCTGCAAATATTGCTGCGGTAACAGAAAGTAATGGCAACTATACATGGCAGGCATTGGGTGCAGGGGTTAATGGTGCAGTAAATGCCATTTGCACATTTGGCGGTAAGGTATGGGCCGGAGGAAGTTTTACGGAAGCGGGTGGTTCACCGGCTTCCTATATTGCATACTGGCAAGGCAATAGCTGGCATGCCGCAGGCGGCCTTATGGGTACTGTAAAGGATTTTGCTGTTTACAAAAATGAGCTTTATGCCATCAATGATTGCAATACTTGCTTTACCCCGGCTTCTTATCTGGTAAAATGGAACGGGACGTCATGGAGTGATATCCATTATCAGAATGGCAACTTCAACAAGCTTTTTGTTTACGAAGGTACATTGCTGATAGGCGGCAAGTTTACAGCGGGTGGGTCATGCGCTCAAAATGTATTGCAGTACGATGGAGATACTGTATTGTCTGCTGGCAACTGCCTGAACAATGAAGTATATTTCTTTGCAGTATACAGGGATACATTGCTGGCAGGGGTCAATTTTTATGAAAATGGAGATAGCGCGGTAGTAAAATACCTGGATGGCAATACCTGGAAAACATACATCAAAGCAGTGTCCGATTTTGAGCAGGGTATATCAGGTTTGGCTACCAGGGCTTTATTGGCAAAGAACAATGTGTTGTGCATTGGGGGGCAGTTCCGTACATCGGGGATTGCTATGACCTGGACAAGCAACTTCCTGGCAAATGATGCTTTGGCTAATCCCGATGAAAACCTGGGTGAGTTTGATGGACCTATCAACTCTTTTGCGCTTTTCAGGAATAAGCTTTTTGTAGCAGGCAGTTTTACGCAAGCAAGTCTTGCCGAAAAGGTAAACAGGATATGTTCCAAGTCGACACTGCCTGGCCTGGAAACTCCATCCGGCATAGAAGACGCAATGGTGTCGTCCATTTCTGTTTCGCCAAATCCTGTGGCTTCGGAGGCAAGCTTCAGCATTACTTCCGGTACAGCGTTTAATAAGATACAACTGTGGGATATCTCGGGTCGACTTTCCAGAGAGTGGAATAATCAGGAAGATGTTTATCTATTGTCCGGAATCGCACCGGGGCTTTATGTGGTGCATGCCACTTCTGCTAAAGGAGTAGTGGCTAAGTCAAAGATTGTGGTGCGCTAGTCTGTATTAAGTAATTTCCCGAACAGGGTCTTCATAATCAGCAATGAGCATGGAGGCCCTGTTCTTTTTTACTTCCTTGCCCGTCGGACGCATGTTTCACAAATAATGTACATTAGCCTCATATCTTCTCTAGGGCATGAAATTTATTATCAGAGCTTTGCAAAATAAGTATGTACTGTTTTTTATCACAGTATTGCTCGCTTCCATGTTTATATACAGGCACACCCTGGAGGCAAAGTTCATTTTTGACATAAACTCCTGGATACTGCGCTACCAAAGCCTTGGCTGGGATGGATTAAAGACCTGCTTTGGCGACAAGAGTATGCGCTGGGGTTATCACCTCACCAATATTGCGCTATGGAACACTTTCGGTCTGAACCCTATAGGCTGGTTTGTTTTCTTTATGGCCATGCATGCACTCAATGCAGTATTGCTACTATATATTCTGGATGTTGTATTATATTATCTGGGTGTGCGCCATGCGGATAAGATAGCTATGATAGGTGCTATTTTATGGGCCTTTTCACCATACCACACCGAAACGCTGGTGTGGGGTGCCAATAGTCTGTACCTGATGATGCATGCACTGCAGCTTATAGGCATTATTCTATTCCTGAAATATTGCGAAGCGCCTCATAGAAAAGGTTTGGCAGGTATTTTCCTTTGCTTCATCCTGGCCATGTTTACCTTCGAGGCATTTCTTGTTTTTCCATTGGTACTGGCTATCTTTTATTTTGTGATGTACCGTGCCGGAGTTACCGAAGTATCTGTAAAGAAATTTGTATTGGCTATTGAGCTGCCTATGTTTCTGCTCATAGCTGTATATTTTATTGTCAATAAATGGCGCATTGGCAGCTGGGTAGGACATTATGGAGAAGCCTCTCACCTCAATACAGACATTTTCCTGATTGTGCCCAATTACCTGAAGTATCTGCTGAAGCTATTGTATGTGCCTATGTGGTTCAGTTTTGCGCAACGCGATGCGGTATACGCCATTCTGCAAAACCATAAGGTGGTGTATGTTGCTATAGCCTTGGCCATTGCGTTATTTTTTATCGCAACGTTGTATTACAAAAAACTCGAAGCATTCAGTATTTCCGTGCTTGTTTTCCTTGCCTTGTTTACCATATCCATACTTCCCGTGGTAAACATGTATTTCATGTATTACAAGGATATAGAGCAGGACAGGTATGTTTATATAGCCTCAACCTTCTTTTATCCGTTGCTGGTATTGCTTCTCTTTTATTTTTCACAAAGGGTTGGGTTGGCATTGTCGGCGCTGCTTATCTGTATTTCGTTCTTTGGCCTTAGCAGATATACTGCTTCCTGGGAAAATTCTGGTAGGGTGGCTCAATCACTGGTGCGTGATTTTCGCTGGCCGGATGCCCCGCGTATTTTCATGCTGATGGATGCGGATATGTATCAGGGCGCTTATTGCATGCGTTCTATGCCCAACAGCACACTTGCCGAAATGCTGGAGCTGCACCGGGGCATAGCTATCCGGGATAGCATTCATGAAGTATATCAGTTTAATATGAACAGTCCGCAGGACTCATGTAACTATAAAATAGTGAACGACAGTACCCTTGAGGTTACCCTTTTTGCTCCCGGCAGCTGGCTATGGAAGAACAGCTTCGGGGCAGGTAATCTGGATAATGTGCTATTTTCAGCAAAGCTAAATGAATGGATGCCTGCCTATACCATTATTTTTAAGGATAAAAAGCCGGGCGATGTTTTCATCTATCAGGTAAAAGATAAATGGAAGCAGGTCGAAGGATTTTAGCAAAAAAGACAATTTTCTATCAAAATAAACACGGATAATTTCCATGACTATCAAATGTAAATCCCTGCTATTTCTACTACCATTGTCGATGGTATTTTCGCAATGCCACACTACTAAAAATACGGCTGATACAACCGCACCGCCTGCTGCCCAGGGGCCCCAGCTTCCACCACCACCTAAGCCATCTGTATTATATGTACCCACCGAAGCAAATGTATCTGGCACCAATACGCTGGCCGAACTCACAGAGGGCCGAAGGTTGGTAGAGGTAAAATGTACTAATTGCCACAAGCTGTATCCGGCTTCCAGATATCCGGCTGACCGTTGGGCTTCTATCGTGCGAAACATGCAAAGGCGTGCAGAAACTACGGATGAAAAAATATCGGATGCAGATAGTGAGCTTATATTGAAATACCTTAGTGCAGAGAAGATATAACTGCTTAATAGCAGCCTCCTAAGGTTAACGATAGGTTGAAAACAAAAAGACCGGTATGATATTGCATCATACCGGCCTTACTAATTTTAAGACGGGGAAACCCTCTCCGAAAACCCCGCCTTATAAATTGGGGACAAGGAAACCCTCTCTGAAAACCTTGCCCCGTATCTTTCAGTCCTGCTCTATTGCTGAACCATTAATCGTTTAGTGTATTTGCCCCCGTTAGTAGTTATTACCACCATGTATGTTCCGTTGGCTAGTTCATTTACTTCAAACATGCGTAAGTGCGTTCCTTTGTTTATCTGTATAGTTCCGCGTTTTACAACCTGGCCCATCATATTTACAAACTCAAGGTAAGCTTCCATGTCCGAGTCAGACTTGATGTTTACCGCAGTGTTCTGGCTTGCCGGATTCGGTACGAAGTCGCTTATTTCTAATGTGCCTTCTCCTTTTATCGATGCATAGCGTACCATGCTGTAGTCCTCTTTACCATCAAAGTCCTGCTGGCGCAAACGGTAGTAGTATTTGATGTTTGGAGAAACTGTATTGTCCTCGTAAGTGTATTTCTGCAACTCTGTAGTAGAACCATGTCCATCAACCCAACCTATTTTGCTGAAGTCTTTTGCATCTTCGCTACGTTGTATTTCGAAGCCTTTGTTATCGATTTCTACCGATGTAGCCCAGTCCAATTGGATGTATGTATTCTCCACTGCTTTTGCTTCAAAGCTTATCAGCTTAACCGGTAGCGCGCCACCGTTGCTGTTGCCTATGCCAAACTCAGAGAATGATGTAAGGCCATTAAGTGAGGTGAAACCATCTACCAGCTTTCGGCCTATGTTCAATACTCCGCCTAGTAGTGATGGAATAAGTCCACCGTGCTTGCCCCAGCTTGTGTTATCCGATCCGGTAGGGCGTTTGATCAATGCGAAGTTATCATCGGTCAAATCAGAGAATCCTTGTGTCTGTACTTTTACATCGTATGTACCCAGTATTGGTTGTGCATTTGGCTCTACTCTCCACAATCCTTCAGGAGCTATTGTTTGCATTGTCAAATCCTGATCTACTACCTGTATACCTTCTTTATCCGGCTCAGGCATAGTGTCGAACTCCACGCACACATAACTTGTACCTACCAACAGGTTGTTTTTCAATTCGAACCAATACATTTTGTCGATACCTTCGCGGCCTACAGACCAACGGTAAGTTTTACCGCTTTGGCCTATGTACCTGCAGAACTGGCCCATAACATAGCTGCTATCGCTGCCGCCTGTTACCGATGTGTTGCTGTTGTTAGTCAGCATCAGTGTGTCACCATCCATATTCAGGCAACCTTTTATAAGGCCGATGGTGTTTGATACGTTGACCCTTCCTTCCGATGTGAATGCAGGGCTAAGACCTGAAGTGTTGTTGAATATCACATTTTGGTATTCGATACCATCTGCGCCTGTTCCATTGCTGGTAGGTATTACCTGTGCTTTAGTGCCATTGAAGGTAATCGTAGTACCTGCTTCAGAAGTTATACGGCCGTATTTAGGCGAAGCATTCCTGTAGATGTTACCACCCAGAATCATTTTAGATGTTGCATCCATATCAATTATTGCACCACCCACAGTTGTTGCGCGCATTTCTATATCGCCCAGTATGGTAAGTGTAGATGCAAGGTTTAATGTAAGCGTAGATGCAGTAGCGCCATTGTTACGGATGTTCATCGCTTTGCATATTGCAGTAGAAGTAGAGCCTGGGTTGAATAGTAATACAGGAGATATACCTACAGTTACTGTTTTGCCCCAGATAATCGCAGTATCCAGTTGGTTAGGGTATTTGTTACCACCACCATGGCAGTTACCTGCCCATGTAGCTGTGGTGCTCCATTCGCCGTTTCCGGTACAGAAGCAACCTGTAATGTTGTTCTTTATGGTTACGTTAGATGTGCTGCTGCAAGCGCCGTTGCTGATTGTCCAGCGAAGCACTGCGCTGTCACCCACGTTAACAGTTACATCAGTTGTTGGAGATGTTGTATTTGTTATAGTAGGGGTGCCGCTTATAATGCTCCATGCTCCTGTACCTACAGTTGGAGTATTAGCCGCCATTACAAAAGGAACGGCGTAGTTGCTTTTAGTTTGCGCAGGTCCTGCGTTAGCAGTAGTTGGTGTAGCGCCGTTGGCAAGTACCACTGTATCCCTTGATACGCAGGCACCGTTTGTGATGGTCCATACCAGGTTAGCAGTTACTCCAGCTGCTACTGTAGCGCCGGATGTTCTTAGTGAAGCGTTAGCTATAGTAGCTGTTCCGCTTACCACGCTCCATGCTCCCGTACCTGTAGTAGGTGCATTTGCAGCCAGGGTAAATGCTGAAGTGTTACATTTAGACTGGTCGGGTCCTGCATTTGAAGCAGTAACACTCGCGCTGTTTATCAGTATCACTGTGTCTCTTGATACAGCACAGGTACCGTTGGTTATTGTCCACGTTAATCTTGCAGTTACTCCTGATGCTACAGTTACTGTAGATGTAGCAGAAGATGCAGTAGCTATAGTAGCTGTGCCACTTACTACACTCCATGCGCCTGTGCCTGTAGCTGGAGCATTAGCCGCCATGGTAAATGCTGCTGTATTGCATTGGGTGATGTCTGGTCCTGCATTTGAAGCAGTCGGCAATAAATTATTTGTAAGTATTACAGTATCTCTTGATACTGCACATATACCATTTGTAACTGACCATACCAGGGTGGTAGTGCCTGATGCAAGGGTAACACCCGAAGTTCTTAAAGCTGCGTTAGCTATGGTGCCATTGCCCGAAGCTACTGTCCATGCGCCGGTTCCGGTAGCAGGAGCAGTTGCTGCAAGTGTGAATGAGCTGTTGTTGCACTGGGTGATATCTGCACCTGCATTAGCTGTAGAAGGAGCTGCTACGTTTGTCAGTACCACTGTGTCTGCCGATGAACAGATACCACTTGTAATAGTCCATGCAAGCGATGCAGTATTTCCTGCTGTAACGGTTACGTTAGTAGTCCTTAAAGAAGCCGTTGTAATAGTTGCAGATCCGCTGATTATAGTCCATGCACCTGTTCCTGTCGAAGGAGCATTGCCGGCCATAGTAAAGGATGCTGTGTTACATTTTGATTGGTCAGCGCCTGCATCTGCTATTGTAGGTAGTGCATTGTTGGTGATAACGATAGTGTCTTTTGATGCAGTACAGTTACCATTAGTGATAGTCCACAGAAGAGAAGCTGTATTGCCTGCTGCCAGTGAAGCTGTAGTGCTGTTTGAAGCTGTGTTAGCAATAGTTGCACTGCCGCTTAGTAGGCTCCATGTACCGGTTCCGGTTGCCGGAGCATTTGCCACCAGGCTAAATGTGCTGTTGTTACACTGGGTGATATTAGCGCCCGCATTGGCTGTAGTGGGCAATGCATTGTTTGTTATGATAACTGTATCTCTTGATACCGGACAAATGCCATTTGATACAGACCAAACAAGTGTAGCTGTATTTCCGGCGCTAAGTGTAGCCCCAGATGTTCTTAGTGATGGTGTTGTTACTGTTGCGCTTCCGCTTGCTACTGTCCATGCCCCTGTTCCTGTAGTTGGTGCAGTGGCAGCTAGTACAAAGGCTGCTGTGTTGCACTGTGTGATGTCAGCGCCAGCATTAGCTACAGACGGTGCAGCTACATTGGTAAGCACTACTGTATCTTTTGATACCGGGCAGTTACCATTTGTAACAGTGTATAGTAAAGATGAGGTAGCGCCTGAAGCAAGTGTTGCTCCTGAATTGCTCAAGGATGTGTTTGCTATAGTCGCAGTGCCGCTCAATACGCTCCATACAGCTGTACCAGAAGCCGGCGTGTTGCCATTCAGTGTAAAGGCAGTGGTATTGCACTGTGTAATATCTGATCCTGCATTAGCTGCAGTCGGCAAAGCATTGTTTGTGATGATAATTGTATCAGTTGATACTGCACATACACCATTGCTTATAGACCAAACAAGCCTGCTTGTGCCACCTGCGGCCAATGTTGCTCCTGAAGTCCTTAAAGCTGTGTTAGCAATAGTGCCATTTCCTGCTGCTACGCTCCAAGCACCTGTACCTGTAGTAGGTGCGTTCGCGGCTAATGTGAATGCGCTTGTGTTACATTGGGTTATATCCGCTCCTGCATTTGCAGTGGTAGGTGTAGCAAAGTTAGTTAGCACTACAGCATCTGTAGAAGTACAAGCACCGTTGGTGATAGTCCATGTAAGGGTAGCTGTATTGCCTGCGGCTATAGTTACTCCGGTGGTTCTAAGCGAAGTATTAGCTATAGTAGCAGTGCCGCTGGTCAGGCTCCACACCCCTGTACCTACTGATGGTGCATTTGCAGCCATAGTGAATGATGTAGTATTACATTTAGACTGGTCAACGCCTGCATCTGATGCGGTAGGCAATGCTGAGTTTGTTATTACCACTGTATCTTTAGCTGGTGTACAGTTGCCGTTGGTAATTGTCCATACCAGCGATGCCGTGCTACCAGCAGCAAGTGTAGCAGTAGATGTATTAGAAGACGGAGTTGCTATAGTAGCAGGTCCGCTCAACATGCTCCATGCTCCTGTGCCTATTGCAGGCGCATTTGCACTAAGGTTGAATGTACTGTTATTGCACTGTGTTATGTTTGTTCCTGCATTTGCTGTCGTAGGCAATGCATTGTTCAATAGTACTACTGTATCTTTAGAAGAGCAGGTTACGTTTGTAATCGTCCATACAAGTGATGATGTATTGCCTGCGGCCAATGTAGCACCTGATGTTCTCAATGCTGTATTGGATATAGTGGCAGGGCCGCTTAGTACGCTCCATGCTCCTGTACCC
This sequence comes from Bacteroidetes bacterium UBA7692, assembly GCA_002482725.1. Classification (GTDB taxonomy): domain Bacteria; phylum Bacteroidota; class Bacteroidia; order Chitinophagales; family LD1; genus UBA7692. The sequence goes on from DLGO01000094.1 coordinate 28,483, forward strand.
ACAGTTGGTGCATTGGCAGCCAATGTAAATGCTGCTGTATTGCATTGTGTGATATCTGTACCCGCATTGGCTACTGTAGCTGCTGCATCTACAGTTAGTGTTGCTGCATTTACTGTTGGCAAACAGGTGCTTTGAGTTGCAAGGGCGGTTGAGTCAACACTTATTAGCACACGATATTTATAATTGTTCATAGCTGCGGTTGTGGCGATAGGGCCATAAGTAGCAGTATAGTTTGTTTGATTGGTCAATTGGTGTTGTACACCTGTCAGGTTAGTCCAGCTGGTACCACCATTGGTGCTTTGCTGGAACATATACCACTCATATTGCTCACTTCCTGAAGATGAAATGTTAGAGCTAACGGTAACGTTACTACCCGCACACACCCTGTTGGAAGGAAGTAGTGATATATTGGAAACCGGTGCGCAATAGGTAAGGGATACGTCATCCAATACCCAGTCATTACCCTCTCCACCCGGAGCTACGTTTTTGATTCCAAGCATTACAGATGTCTGGCCAGGTTTGGTAGTGAATGTAAAACCTACGTTTACCCATTTGCTTGCATAGGCTATATCGCCTGTTGAATAGTAGTCAATACCATCTATAGAGAAAGCCAGGTTAGGCTTAACTGCGCAGTTACATAGGCTTCTTACCCATGCAGAGTAGGTATAGTTTGTGTTAGGGCACAAGCTGGTGATTGTATCTGTGATTACTATGCCCGGGTTGTATGATGCATTTACAATCATCATGTAACCTGAACTTGAACCTGTGGTTGGTGCAGCATTGCCATTGGTGGTATTAGATGCACCTGTATGGTCACCTATCATATCCCATGACCCGAAAATGTTTCCGCCTGAAGTTGAAGAGCCGTTAAAATCGGTAGTGTTGGCCACTACATAGTATCCATCGTCAGGGGTGTTTTCGCTGATGGCAATATACTGGTAGCTTGTGGCAGATCCTAGCGAAGTGCCGTTAACCGATGTTCCGCTTCCAAAAGTACCTCCACTTGCTTTGTTGAAAAGATTGGTGCCTACGGGGCCGTTACATAGGCCTACAGTAGGTAATACGATATTGGTAACTGTATTTGTATGTGTTGCACTGTTTTGTGCAGAGTTATGGTTGGCTATTTTAAAGTTTGCATGACCTGTATTTGATATTAAAGTACCTGATGCTGCAGTTATTTTCGCCCTGTAGCTAACTACTATTGTAGTCTTGCCGCTTACTGTTCCTCCTGCGCTTTTAGAAGCACCTGAGCCAAGGTAAAATTTTGCGATACCTCCACTGATACCTCCAAGGTCACTGTCGGTAGTAAGGTCGGTAATGCTGGTGCCATCTATTTTCATGGAGCCTGCTATATAGCTTAGTCCCGCAGGTACTGTGTCAACAACTGAATAATTGTATAAAGATATGCCATCGCCAAGTGTCAATGTTATACTGTATTGTATGGTGTCACCGGTATTTGCCATGCCACCTGTTACCAGCGAAGCGCCTTTTGTAAGGCTGTATTCTGCAGAGTTTTTTAATACCATTACAGAGTCTTTGCAACCTGAAGTATGTGCTACCACAAAAGTATAAACGCCATCATTGCTCATGCCTGTCACATTGCCATTGGCGGTTCCGATGGATGCAGATGACGGATTGCCTGATACTGCGCTCCAGCTGAAACCGGTGCCTGCAGCACCTAGTGATATTGTGCTTGTGCTTACAATTAAATCATCACCGGCATCTGCTGCAGGTACTTTTTCTACCACTACTGTATCTGTACAGGTATTGGTATTGCTTAGTATGAAGTTGTAAGTACCTGCTGTATTCATAGCGCTTATAGTACCATTGGACGATCCAAGTGTTACACTGCCTGGGTTTCCGGTCATTGCTGTCCATGTATTACCTGTACCGGCGGCTCCAAGGCTTACCGTAGTAGTTGTGCCGCATATTGCTTTGTCTGCTCCTGCACTTGGTTTAGTCCTATTGTTTATCACTACATCATCGGTGCTGCTGGTGCAGCTTGTAGCGCTTATGGTCCAACGCAATGTAGCGCTCGCACCTGCGGCTACAGTTACTGTAGATGTTGGTGAAGATGCGGTTCCTATTGTCGCGGTTCCGCTTGTTACGCTCCATGCGCCTGTTCCCGAAGAAGGAGTATTTCCGGCTAGTGTAAATGATGTTCCACTTGAACAAACTATCTGGTCCGGTCCTGCATTGGCAGTTGTTGGCGCTACGTTGTGTGTTATGACTACATCACTTGTAGATGCTGCGCAAAATCCGTTTGTTATGCTCCACCTTAGTGTAGCAGTGCTGCCTACGGCTACGGTCACTGTAGTAGTAGGTGAGGCTGTATTTGCTATTGTTGCAGTACCGCTTACCACGCTCCATGCACCTGTACCTACAGTTGCTGTGTTAGCCGCCATAGTAAATGAAGTGCTGCCGTTGCAACGTGTTTGTGCAGGACCTGCATTTGCTGTGGTAGGTGCTGCACTGTGGGATATTGTTACATCGCTGTTTGTATTAGAGCAGCCGTTTACCAAAGTCCATTTTAGTACTGCTGTATTGCCTGCTGCTACAGTTACCGTAGTAGTGGCAGATGCCGTGTTGCTTATAGATGCTGTACCGCTAACTACTGTCCATGTGCCTGTAGTTCCTGCGGGTGCATTGGCCGCCATGGTAAATGAAGTACTGCCGTTGCAGCGTGTCTGGTCTGATCCTGCATCGGCTACTGCCGGCACACATACATAGTATGGTGAAGAACATGTACCCGGAGGGGTACCTGTAGTATCGCCAGGGGTGAAGGCTGTTCTTACTACCGAACTGTGTGGCGGATTGTTCTGATTGTCAAATTTTTTCGTTCCGCCACCGGATACGGCTACATCATAGAAATTGATACCACCTCCATCACTACCAAAAGACGTTGTGTTATTAGTTGTTGTAGTTGAAAAGTAGAAACGGCCGGAGCCTGAAACCGCAACGCTGTTACTGAAGTTAACTCCCCTTACTTCGCTGTTAGCTCCTGTTGCAAAAGTTCCTGAGTTTAATGTAATTGTGCCTGCGGCTATATACATGAACCCGTTTTGCGTAATAGTACCCGAGCCTGTAAATCCGTTTCCTCCGAAGAGCCTGCAGTTATTTGTAAAATCACCGCTGCTTACCGAAACGGCACCAAGCGACCTGATAAAGCCGCCGTTTGTTACTGTGCCACCGCTCGAAAAAGTGCCCGCTATGCGCGTAATGTTGTAATTGTTGAAAGTACATCCGCTGTTCAGCGAGAAGTTACTTGCCATTATCAGGGTTCCGTAGTTTTCCAAATCAGCATTATTGGTTAATGATAATGCACTTGAAAAAGTTAATGTGCCACCTTCGTAGTTGGTAATTTCGGCTGCCCCACTGAAACCAACTGTACCCGAAATGGTAAGATTGCCATAGTTGTATACCCGTGTTGTTGCGGATATGGTAGAACCCGGAATAGTAGCTGTGCCATAAACATATATAGCACCTGAAAAGTTGGTAAATGTTGAAGGCCTGAAAGTAGCTCCGCTACTAACGCACACAGTTCCCGCCATACTTGAAATAGCTCCTGTATAAGTTCCTCCCGTAAAGCATAGCTTTTGTCCGCTTGATACTGTTCTTGCGGTTCCGTTACTGCTGGATACACTGGTAGTACAGCCTGTACATTGTGCGTTCAGCCCGGTTGCAGAGCCCAGGCTAAGCAGGGCTATGAATATTAGTAGCCAAAGGTTGGATTTTCCCGTTATCGATGATGGAAATTTGATTGTACAGCGTATTGCATTAGCAGAGAGGCTGTTGATTGAACCCGGGGAGGAGGTCTTTTTCATAAGGAGTACAGTTTTCTTTTTCATTTAAATTATTCAACACTACGTGCCGGAATATCAAGTCTTGCATTATTCGTAGAATGGGAACTTTTGTTTCAAAAACCGAAAGGATTTTTACTAATCATTCTGTTATCCTCTGAAAAAGAAATCATAGGATATGGGCCGCGTGGATGTATTTCTTTTTATTATAAATTGTAATAACCCTTTTGAAAATCAACAATTTAGTAAAATGAGAAAGGCCGCACAGTAAATCTGTGCGGCCTTTTTTAGCATCTTATTTTAGTAAAGAATTAAATTTTTTTTAGCGCCTTTTTTATTTGGCAAGCATCAATTTAACATTTACTACTTGTCCTGAAAAGCGAATCACTGCCATATAATTGCCGGATGAAAGCTCGTTAAGATCCATGCTCAGGTCATTTACTCCGTGGAATACATTTGACTTGCTGCTATGTACCTGTGTACCGTTCATATCAAATATCGAAATGTCTGCTGCGCCTTCCAATGTAGAGTTGATTACCAGGTGGGCAGTGCTTGATGCCGGGTTAGGTATAAACCTGCTCCATGATATACCACCTTCTGCTGCTTTACCTGCTTCTTCATTTTTTATTACCGCACTTGCTATCGGGCTTCTTTCGTTTTTGCCGTCAAAGTCAATTTGGTTCAGGCGGTAGTAGTATATCACATTAGGCTTTACCTCTTTATCCTGAAATTTGTAAGCGATTTTTTCTGTTGTAGATCCGTTGCCATCAACCCAGCCTATTTTTTCAAAGCTTTTACCGTCTATGCTTCTTTCTACTTCAAATCCTTTGTTGTCTATTTCGGTAGCAGTTACCCATTCTACATCTATTGCAGATTTTACTGCTGCTGCTTCCATAGATATCAATTTAACCGGTAGTGCATTTCCTCCACCTATATGGTTGCCCAGGGCAAAGTCGCTGAATGAATTGAATGCAGAAGGGTCGGAAGTAGAAGTAATAGTTCCGTTTTCAACACCTGTACCTACACCACCTATATCTATCCATGAGTTCGGAGCAGCTGTAGTATTTTTTACAATCCTCAGATCGTCAGCATCTGTTACTGCATCACCATCAGAATAGTAGAATTTGATTGTCTGGTTACCTGATAGGTTGGCAGATGAAGCTACCATGGTAGAGGTAAGCAACCTGTTTATCCTCCAGTAGTTGATGTCCGATACTGCGGTGATGGTAGCTGGTAGTGTTTTGCCCAGCGCTTTGGCTGATTCATGTATCATTTCCGAAGCGTATGTATAAGCTGTAGCGGCATTGTGTACTACGGTTAGTTCAAATGGCCTGTAGCGTCCGTCTTTTCCTACCGGGAAGTTAAGGGTCCTGGTAGCAGCTGCTGCCATTTGGTAATGGAAAGGGCCATTGATAAAGCTTGTGCTGCTGCCTAGGTCTACGGTAGCGGCATTTCCCGCAGTTATCAGGTTAGTGGCAGAAGTATTTAATATGCCGCTGGTTAATGTAAGGCGGCCTGATGCAGGTATGCTTACAGGAACTTGTAGTGTCAGGGAGCCTTCGGCTGTAGAGCTCATGCTCAATCGGGTAATTACCGGAGCGTAAGTGCTATTGCCTTGTATAGATTGAGCTATGTTACCATCAAAAACCATAGCTCCTGATGTACCTCCGCTGCCTGTGGTTATTACTCTGTTACCTGCAAATATGATGTGGTTGGCAAAGGTAGATGCAGCGTTATTTGCCGGATCCAGCACACCTGTACCTGTTTGGGTAAATGTAACCAGACTGTTATAGTCATCAGCAGTGGTGTTTGCCAATCTTAATGCATTTGCCGAGCTGTTAATGATGTTGGTGGTATCGTTGAAAGTATTGCCACCGGTAGATGTGTTATCTGTAGCTCCTGTTTTTTCTATGCGTACAGAACCGTTAAAAGTATTTGAAGCAATGGTTATCTGTGGGGCAGTAAATGAAACAGGGGCCTGAAAAGATGAATTTGATACTGCAAGTAGGGCCGTGCCTGTCAGTGTGTAGCTATGCGCGCTGCTGCCTGTTTGGGTTATTCGGCTTAGTTGCAGGGTGCCTGCAGAAAATCCTGCGGTTCCTATTTTTACCAGCTTACCTGAGTTTAAGGTAGCAGTTCCAGTTGAGAAACCGAAGATAACGCCTGTGCCTGCTGTGCTGCTTACTTCTATGTCTTGGTTGTATATACCCGGTCCTGAGCTGTTCATTCTGATTACAGAAGCTGCTCCGGTAGCTGTGTTGTTCAGGTAAACCTTGCCGTTGAAGGTAAAGGTGCCTGTACCATTCTGGAAGCGTACAAAGTTGGATCCTGTGCCGCTGTTGTTTACGGTTACAACACCATCAAATATAGCTGCCGATGAGTTGAACTCTCCGAAGCGTACTCCCGGGTTTGTGCCCGACGCAGATGATACGTTTACAATTACTGAGTCTGCAAAGTAGCTTGTTTTAGCTGTGTGTGCGTGCGCCAACGAAACATAGCCGGTACCTGAGTTGCTTATTACAAGCTTACGGGCAAAAGTGTCTGCGTTTGCATTGCCTGTAAATAGAGCGCCTGCACCACTATTGGATATATAAGCAAAGGATTTGAAGTTATTTCCTCCTAAACCTGTATTATCTGTACTTCCTGTTTTTTGTAGTATCGCTGAATCGTTGAATACGCTGCCACTTAATGTTAATTGAGGTGCAGTAAAAGTTACTTTGCCTCCCCAGCTTGAAGCGGGGCCTGTAGTTATGTTTGTAGTGCCTGTAGGTGCAAGTGTTTGTGCTGTAGCGCCAAGTTGTGTAAATCTTGGCATCAATATGTTACCACCTGAGAATCCTGATGATCCTATTGTTATTGTTTTGCCGGTGGCAAGTCTTGTAGCAGCGGTTGCGCCAGGGCTAAAAGATACAGAGCCTGTAGAAGTGTTGTTCAATACCACGTTGCCGTTTAGAACAACAGCAGCATTTGCACCCTCTCCGAACAGAGCGCTGCCTGTAGAAGAAAGCCTTACTGTGACATCACCATTGAACGTTGTAGTGCCAAGGTAGCCCATTCTGGTGGTACCAGTAGAAGTGTTTACAATAGTTACATCATCATTGTATGTGCTGCCTGATACATACTCCATTGCAATTTCTGAAGCAGATGCATTCTGGAACAGTACTTTGCCATTGAATGTGTTGTTTCCATTTACTCTCCATGTGCCGGTTGTACCTGCGCCTGATGTTTTAGACAGGGTAACATAGCTATTGAATATATTGTTGCCTGCGCCTGCTGTTGCCGCTGTGCCTCTTTTCTCAATGTATGCAGTATCCTGAAAAGTAACACCGCTTAATGTGATACCCGGTGCTATAAAAGTTGACTTGCCGTTAAACGTACTGGCAGGCCCTATAGTAAGGTTGGTGGTAGTGCCGCTGAATGTAATTGATTGTGGTGTGCTGCCCAGTTGTGTAAACCTTGGTAGAAGAACACTGCCACCGGTTACACCCGATACACCTGGCGCAATAGTTTTGCCGGATGCCAGTGTGGCAGATGATGATGCACCTGCACAAAATGATAATGTGCCTGATGATGTATTATTAAGGGCAATGTTGCCATTGAACGCAATAGATGTAGAGGCGCTTTCGCCAAAGTAAATACCACCAGAAGATGTGTTGCTTAATACTACATCACCATTAAAAGTATTTGTGCCGATGTATGCCAGTCGTGTGATTCCTGTTGTTGAGTTGATCACCGAAACCGCGCCTCCGTATGTGCTTCCGGTTGTATAATCAAAAGCAAATTCATTTGCTGCCTGGTTGGTAATGAATAATTTATCGTTGAATGTATTACCACCATTGTTGCGTATGTAAGCCGAGCCTGATGGCTTTATAAAAGAAGTAACTCCCTGAAAAGTGCAGCCTCCTGCCATTATGTTGGCTGTAGCAGATGTTTTTCGGAAGTATGCGCTATCGCCAAATGTAGAAGCTGACAGGTATAGGTTAGGAACTGATGCAGAAAATTTTCCGTTAAATGTGCTGCTATTGGCAATGGTTAGGGTAGAAGATCCCGTTAGTGTAAATGAATGGGCCGTGCTACCGGTTTGGGTAAACCTGTTGATGTTAAGCGTGCCGGCGGAGAAGCTACTCGTGGAAAGTGTTTTGCCGCTGGCAAGGGTCAATGATGCTCCGGCCAGTTCGCCAAATGTTATACCGGTACCTGATGTGCTTTTTACTTCTATATTATTATTGAAAGTGTTTGTGCCTGCATAGCCCAGGCGCACTGTTCCTGTTCCTTCATTGCTGGCATATACTTCTCCGTTAAATGTGCTGCCGGTTAGTAGTTCGAACAGTATATCGCCCGCGGCCAGGTTTATAAAATGTGCCTTTCCTGTATAGGTATTGCCTCCATTGGTCCTGAAAACAGAAGTGTTACTGGTAGAAGCCTTCCTGAAAATGGAAACACCTGCAAAGGTATTGCCACCAAGGCCTGTATTGCTTGATGTTCCTATTTTAGTCAGTTCGGTTGTATCGTTGTTGAAGTCGCAACCGCTTAGCATAATGTTGGCCGCCGAGAAATTTACTTTTGCATTGAATACTGAACTTGGACCGAAAGTGATAGTTGATGAGTTTCCTGCCAGGCTAAGTATTTGTGGTGTAGTACCCAACTGTGTAAAGCGCTGAAGTCTCAGGTTGCCATTGTTGAATCCTATAGTGCCATTCAGGATTTTCTTTCCTGCTGCCAGTGTGGCGCTTGCTGTAGGCAGTTCGCAGAACAGGATATCACCTGTACCATCGCTGTTTACATAAATATCGCCATTGAATATGGTGTTGCCGCTGTATGCCAGACGTATATCACCTGCAGTATTTCCACTCAGGTAAATGATTAGGTCGCCGTTGAATTGGGCCGGTTTCAGGTAGTCGAACAGCATATAGTCAGTGCCATCGTTTATGATGGTAGTGGTAGCGCCGTTAAACACCACATTGCTGTCGAGCCTTATGCGGCCGGCAGCATTGATGCGTATCTGGGTGATACCGTTGAACGTAATATTGCCATTAGCATTGTTGTCGGTGGTTCCGTTTTTTACTATCGTAGTGGGTCCGTTAAAAGTACCGGAGTTGAATATAACGTTCGCTGTAGAGGAGTTAACCGTACAGTTGGCTGCAAATGTGCAACCATTGAAAGTAAGGTTGGTACCCGTGGGCTGCACCGTTCCGTTTGAAACGCTGCTGGCTCCTGTAAACGAGCCATTGCCGGCTATTGCCAGCGTATTTCCTCCTAGGTTTATACTTCCCGAGCTAATGGTGAAATTATTCACCGAGGTGTTTGCCGCCAGTACAGGAGGATTGGAGGACGAAACAATGGTTACATGGTCTGTAGCACCAGGAACACCCGCAGGAGTCCAGTTGGCTGCAGTGGCCCATGTGGAAGATGTTGCGGCTGCTCTCCACGTATAGCTTGTTTGGGCAAGCATGCATGCCGATTGCAGCGAAAAAAGGAGGGCGAGTAGAAAAGGAAGTCTTGACTGCCTTTTGATGGTAGAGATTTGCATAAGAGAGAATTTATCAGTGTTAGCAATTGTGCGTTTATCCTGTTGTCGTTGTTTTTTGTAACAATCATTCTAAACCGTACATTCTGCTTTACGCCATACCCTACCGTTTGTTTCAAAACCCCAAATGTATTTTGGACCGTTCGGTGTTAAATAATTTTTGAGTTATTCTAATATCTGATTATCAGTGTATTATAGGGGTAGGTTTCTTTGTAGAATAGTGAAGGTCAAATAGTTTGCTTTAATGCTTCTATAGGGAAGCTGTTTTTTTATAATAGGCTTTCCTACTGATTAATAACCTTGTTACTCTCGCATTACCCTTATTTTGTCATTTGTTTGGCTACATATATTCGGAATGGATATATTACTTTTTCACTTTGCATTGTATAAGGGATGCTTGAAAATGAAAGTGATTTTTCTTGGGAAAGTTTATTTCTTTCGCCCTTTCTAAAAGAAACAGCAGATGTACAGCACTATATTATATACAGTAGAAAACGGTATTGCCCGCCTTACGCTCAATCGCCCCGATGTATTCAATGCATTTAATGAGGCCATGAGTGCAGAGGTAATAGATGCTATAAAGAAGACAGCAAAAAATGATGAGGCGCGGGTTTTGGTAATAAGTGGTAGTGGCAAGGCTTTCTGTTCAGGTCAGGACCTGAAAGATGTACAGGACAACCCGGGCCGCAGCCTGAGCGACTCTGTATTGCGCAGGTATAATCCTATGATACTTGGACTTAGGGAAATGCAAAAGCCCATAATAGCCAAAGTAAATGGTGTTGCTGCCGGTGCCGGCGCTTCCCTTGCTTTTGCCTGCGATGTGATAGTAGCAGCGGAAACGGTAAACTTTGTTGAAGCTTTTGTAAATATAGGATTGGTGCTGGATTCCGGCGGCTCCTACTTTTTGCCAACAGTAGTTGGTTACCACAAGGCTTTTGAGCTGGCTACCCTGGGCGATAAATTTAGTGCGCTGCAGGCTATGGAACTGGGTATAGTAAATAAGGTAGTAAGTGCAGAGGAACTGGATAAAACGGTAGATGACCTGGCTGCGCGCTATGCGGCAGGAGCTACCAAAGCAATTGGCCTGATAAAGAGAATGCTGAATAAGGCGAATACATCTACACTAGCCGATATGCTGCTGTATGAAGCTTACTGCCAGGATATTGCCGGTAGCAGCGAAGACAATAAAGAAGGGGTTAAAGCATTTATAGAAAAGCGCAAGCCTGCATTTAAAGGCAAATAAAGCTTACTTAGTTCTGCATCATATCACCAAACCTTACACGGGCTACCTTCCAATAGTCCTGTATAAATCTCAGGTTCAATACTATTATCAGCATAAGTGCCGATATAGAGGCTATACTTATCTGTAGATAGAAATAGCGGAATAACTCCCTTTCCTGCACTCCGTCCAACGGTACTATCGGCGTGCCCAGTTCCGATATCATATATATATCGTGCATGCCCAGGAACCCTTCGTACCTGTTTATGATATACACCCATAGGCTTATGTCGATGGTAAATATGATGAACTTAACCACGTTTGATTTGAAAAAGGGCAGCTTATTGAAAAATACAGAATAGCGGAATGCCGTAATAGCTGTTACTATAATAAGGGCATTGTCGAATATGTGCAGGTAGTTGACCCGGGACATAAGCGGAAAGAGAACGGCAAAAGTGATAACGGCTGTAATAAGCCACCAGATAAACTCCTGTACCAACAGGAAAATTGAAGATTTTGACACTGCTATAATTTATACTTGCCAAGAAAACGGTCTATAGTCAAGCTTCCGTTCCATATTGCTGCAACATCCGCATTGTCCTTAAATACCATTTCCACTTTAGGCTTTAAAACAGCAAAAATAGAATCTTGTTTGGCTCTTCGGCATATATCTGCATAAGCAATAATAGAAGCGCCTGATAATGAGTCTTTTGAAAATGCCAGTGCCGCCAGGCTCATAGCAGAAGCGGTATCCCCTTTTTCCAAAGCTGTAATTGCCAGGCCGGATACGGCAAGCCGGGAGTTATCCAGCTGCACCGCTTTATTCAATAGCCTTGAAGCTTCTTCGTAGTTGCCGGTGAGCCTGTAAGCAACACCCATGGATACAATGGCCCTCAAACTTGTGGTGTCCTGTTCATATTCCCTTTTATATGCCAAGAGGGATTCATTATAGTTGCCCAGGTCATATTCGACCCTACCTAAAAAGTGAAGCGCATTTTTGTCTTCGGGGAAAGTTTGAAGATAAGATAGCAATTTTCTCTTGGTGGAGTCCGATGGCTCCATGGCATATCCATCGTAAATAAGTTTATATTCTTTTTCATATATGTTCGTTTCATGGTCTGTGGCGGGTGCATTTTTGGTGTTGCAACCGCATAAAACCACTAAAAATAAGGCGAAAATGAGCTTTATCATAGGTCAAAGAAAATAAACTTTTTGTTCCGCACGCAGCCACGCAACCCATAAATAGTACAACGCGTCATACGGTCGTTGAAATACAATTTGTAAACTGCTTGTATATATGTAGTTATAAAATTAGATTCGCACACTCAAAAAATAAGATTCCAATACCTATGGCTAGAATATTACGCCTGATTATTTTTGCTGCCATTGCAGTGTTTTCGGTTCTGCCGACCTTTGCCTCTCACGTGATGGGAACCAACTTAACCTACGAGTGCATTGCTCCGGGTCAGTACAAGGTAAGTTTCACTATGTACCGCGACTGTTCCGGTATAGCTGCAGAAGCATCTCAAACAATTAGCTACAGATCTGCACAATGCGGTATTAACTCTTCTGTTTCCTTAAGCAGGGTTAGTGGTCCTATTGATGTAACACCAATATGCCCCGGCCAAAAAACAAGTTGTAATGGCAATGGGCAATACGGCGTACAGAGGTTTATCTACCAAGGCACCCTAAACTTGCCTGCCGGTTGTGGAAATGACTGGATACTTAGCTGGGATTTATGCTGCAGAAATGCATCCATAAGTACGCTTAGCGCACCGGATAACCAAGGTACTTATATTGAGGCAAGGCTTAATAATACCCTCACCACTTGTAATACTTCTCCTTATTTTTTGAATGACCCTGTTCCGTTTTTCTGTACAAATCAAGCTGTAAATTATAACCACGGAGTAGTGGATATCGATGGCGACTCTTTGGTGTTTTCTTTTGCTACACCATATAATACCCAAGGTGTTCCTGTTACTTACCAGAGTGGTTATACATATCTTAATCCTATTAATTCATCTACCGGCTTTAATATCAATCCGGCAAACGGAGATATCACCTTTACGCCGACTACACAGCAGATTGGTGTTACCACGGTAAGGGTTGATGAATACCGCAATGGTGTTTTGATTGGTAGTGTATTCAGAGATATGCAGTTTATTATCTCCAATTGTAATAATAATGCCCCAACAGCTTCCGGAATCAATGGCACTAATGTATTTAAAGATTCAGTATGTGCAGGAGCGTTGGTATCATTTAATATAAACAGCGCGGATGTAAATGGCGCTGATATTGTGTCAATGGCCTGGAATAATGCTATTGCCGGAGCTACTTTCACAACCACTACAAGCACACCTCCTGTAGGAACTTTTAACTGGACACCTTCTGCCACTCAAATAGGAACCTATACATTCACAGTACAGGTGAAGGATAATGCCTGCCCACTAGTAGGAACAAATACTTATTCATATACTATAGTAGTGAGGCCTAATCCAAACCCTCCTGTAAATGCTGGAGCAGATGTTACTATATGTCAGGGGCAATCTACTACGTTAAATGCAACAACTAATGCTACTAACGGCTCTAATTATACCTGGACAGACGGGACTAATACGTTCTCGGGTCCATCTATCACAGTATCTCCGACAACAACAACAGTATATACTGTATCATTGGATTACACAGATGCTTGTTCTTCTTCAGACAATTTGCTTGTAAAAGTAGATGAGGCTCCGGTTATCAGCACATTCCCTGCTTCCGCAGCTATATGCGCTGGTAACTCTATACAACTAACAGCGTCAAGCACTTCTACCGGAACCATTACATATAATTGGTTTCCAACAACAGGTCTTAGCTGCTCCAACTGTCCTAATCCGATAGCTACAAGCTCTGGATCAGTTGTTTATAACGTAGTAGCAACTAACACAACAGGATGTACCAGCGATACTGCACAGGTAAGTCTTAGCATCAATGCTACTCCTCCGTCTTCTTCATGCGAGGTTATATATGTAACAACTACCGGTTCAGGCAATGGCTCACAACTTAGCCCTACCAATTTGTATACTGCATTGGGATTGGCGGCGTGTAATAATAGTGTGATAAAAATGGCTGTCGGTACATATACTATCGATACAGCGATAACCAGTATAACAAGTTATACTACTTTAGAGGGAGGTTTTGATCCCATCACGTGGGAAAAAACAAGTTTAGCCGGTGCAACAGTAATATATAGAACTGCGAACAATCTTGAAGGTCCAAATACTGCTCAAAGGTTAGTAGCAATATATATGAATTCTGCCAGCTACTTTAGATTTCAGGATATAACTATACAAACTGCGGATGTTCCGGCTTCTGCTACTTATGGTATTTCTAACTATGGACTTCACTTCTCCAATTGTTCAAATTATGACTTGGTAAGATGCCAGATAATAGCTGGAAATGCAAGTGCCGGTACCAACGGTGTTGGTAATCCTGTAAATGGAGTAAACGGAACTGCAGGTACTACAGCTACCGGCCAAAATGGAGGAGCCGGAGGATGTACTAATGGTATCTGCGGTGGAACCGGTGGACGTGGTGGTAATGGAAGTTTTGTAGGTGGTAGTAGTGGTGCCGCAGGAACTGCAGGCCAAAATGGTGGTGGTGCCGGTGGCGCTGGTGGAGGTGGTGGTACTACATGCCAGCAGATTGGAGGTGCTAATGCCTCTAGACCTGGTTTAGCAGGGGCTAATGGTGCTGTGGGTATTCCTGGGGCAGTAACTCCGGGAGCTTTTATAGGTGGATTTTATAGCCCTGGTAGCGGCGCGAACGGTACTGCAGGAGGCGATGGAACACCAGGTGGCGGCGGCGGCGGTGCAGGAGGTTCATCGTTTAATACTGATGGATTCGGTGGCGGTGGCGGTGGCTCTGCAGGAACAGGAGGATCTGGTGGTGTTGGTGGATTTGGTGGTGGAAGTTCTTTCCCTCTATATCTTTACCTGAACGGTGCCAATGGAAATCTTATACAAACTAACTTCTTCTTGGGAGTAGCGGGAATAGGAGGAATAGGTACAGCCGGTGGTATCGGTGGTATTGGTGCCAATGGAGGAAAAGGTGGTTCCGATGGATTGTTTGGGGACTGCGACAATGATGGTAGTGGTGACGGTGGAAAAGGCGGTAACGGCGGTAACGGCGGTAACGGTGGCTCTGGATCAAATGGCTTGAGCGTATCTTACTATATAGATGGCGGACAACCATTGGCTATAGTAGATACACTGGTTAAGCTTGCAGTGCAGCCGGTAATAACTGCTACCAACGCATCATGTACTTTCCGTCCGGTAACATTTACAGGGCCTGCTGCAGGCAACTGGGATCTTGGCGCTTTTGCTAACCCACAAACAGGTACTGGTATTTCTACAGTAAGTGAGTACACAGACTACGGAAGAAAAGACATAACATATAATGCTGACGCTTATAAAGGATTTGTAAATATCCCTATCAATGCAGCAAGCTTTATACCTAATATAACAACGACAGCAGCACAAATAGGAACAGACACTTTTGTGATATGTCAGGGTGGACTTGCCAACTTTGCAGCAGTAATAGCTTCTGCAGATACTTTCCTTTGGGATTTTGGTGGGTCAGTAACTCCTAATACTTATGTAGGAGATACATTTAATACTGTAAATAACCTGCAGTTCAATACGCCGGGTACTTATACTATTAAAGTTCAGATAACAACTTCATGTTGCGGTAACTCTCCGTTCGACTCTATTACATTTATAGTGGAACCACAAATTACCGTTAATATCAATGGATTGAACAGCTATTGCATAGGCGATAGTGTTACATTGACTGCAACCGGTGCAAATACTTATGCATGGTTGCCATCATTTGGATTAAATACAACGACAGGAGATGTAGTAGTGGCTAAGCCCCAGACTACAACTACTTATTATGTAACCGGCACTTCTCTTTCAGGAGCTTGTAAGGCTACAGATTCAATTACTATTTCTGCAGCGCCTAAGCCTACGCTTACATTTACTACGGTAGATGCAACTTGCGGAAGCAACGGTAGCGCTACAGCTGTGGTAAGCCCAACAGGCAACTACAACTACCTGTGGGATAATGCTTCTGCATCTACTACTGCAACCATCAGCAACGAGCTTGCTGGTGTATACAGTGTAACTGTTACCAGCCTTACAACCGGCGGATGTTCTGCCGAAGGTTCTGTAGCAATAGGTGCAGGTTCAGGTCCATTGGCTTTCATAGACAGCAGTGTAAATGATAAATGCTATGGCGGATGCAACGGTGTAGCCAGGGTAAGGATGATAAACGGTTTGCAACCGGCTTCATACCTATGGAGCACCGGGCCTACTACAAATATCATTTCAGGCTTGTGTGATGGTACGTATAATGTCACTGTTACTGATGGCAACGGATGTACTTCTGTAGCATCGGTAACTATTTCTGAACCGGACTCATTATATGCACAGATAAAAGACTCTACTGCTGCAAGTTGCTCATACAGCAGCGACGGAAGGGCTTGGGCTAACGGTGCAGGTGGTCTAGGACCATTTGTATATGCATGGAGCGATCCATTGGCACAGGATTCTAACTGGGCTATCAATCTGTCTTCAGGCACATACTCTGTAACTATTACTGACAGGAATGGTTGTACTGCAACTAATTCTGTAACTATAGCAGCTCCTGCTGAACTGATACTTAACTCTACCAAAACTGATGTGTTGTGTAATGGTGGCAACGATGGAAGCATCGTACTAACTACCGCAGGTGGTACTTACCCGTACAACTACTCATGGTCGCCAAATACGACAACAGTAGATAGCTTTGATAAGAACCTTACTGCAGGTACCTATACTGCTAAGGTAACGGACAACCAGGGTTGTATCGATTCTGTAGTGGTAGTGGTGAATGAAGCTCCATTGCTGGTATTGAATGCAAATGCAACTAATGTAAAATGTAAAGGTGATGCTGACGGTTTCGTAGCAGCAGTAGTAACAGGTGGTACACCAGGCTACACTTATGTATGGGGCGGTAGCGCGGTAGTAGCAGATACACTTAAGAATCTTGCCCCTGGCAACTATTCGGTAACAGTGAAAGATGCAAACAACTGTACTAAAACAGCCACTGCGACTATAACTGAATCTGCAGTAGCACTTGCAGCAGGAACTCCTACAGGTACACCTAACCAGTGCTTTGGTAAAGAAGATGCATCAATCAATGTACCTGTAACAGGCGGAACTACTCCATACAATGTGGTAGCAACTAACGGCACAGATACTTATACTTCAACTACGGGCAATTTCCCTGGAGTAGCTGCCGGTAACTATACAATAGTTGTAACCGATGCTTTCGGTTGCTCTATAACCAATCAGTTGACAATACCGGCTGCAACAGTAGAAACTTACGCAATAGTGATCGATTCTACTTCTTGCTTCGGATCTGTGTCTGACGGCAGGATAATATTGAAAGCTGTAACAGGTCTTAACGGACCTTACACTTATGCGCTTGATGGTGGTACATTCCAGGCTGATAGTGTTTTTGCCAACCTTACAGAAGGTAACTACGAGGTATATGTGAAAAATGCAAAAGGATGTATTGATACATTCTCTGCGGTAATAACTGAGCCTTTGGAAATCACTGCAGGCATCACTCCATTAGTAGATACTGTATACCTGAACTTTGGTGACTCAGTAAAACTAACAGGAACTTATACCAACGTTAAGAATCCGGTATTTGAATGGGTACCTGCTGCGGGCCTTAGCTGCACAGATTGCTCTTCGCCTTTTGCTAAACCAAGTGTAAATACAATCTACACTTTCCGTGTTAGCGAAACGAAACGCAGCGATACTACAGCACCTTGCTATGCAGAAGCATACCAGTTCATTTACGTACCACTTAAAACAGTTATACCTAACGTATTCTCGCCAAATGGTGATGGTACAAACGATGTGTTCTTCCCGATATCTAACTACAACTCAGAGGTAGTAGCCTTCAGGATTTACGACCGTTGGGGTATGTTGGTGCACAACGAGAATACCGGATGGAACGGAAGGTTCGATGGTACTTCTCAGCCGATAGGTAGCTACACTTACTTTATAACTTATAAAGAAGAGGATGTTGCAAACCCTGGCAGCAGAAAAGAAATAAGCGTACAAGGCGTGGTAAGCATCATCAGATAATACCATCCTGAGCAAGGAATAAAAAAATCCCATCCGGTTAGCCGGATGGGATTTTTTGTTTGTACTATTTAGCTTTGACTGGTTTAAGCTTACTTGATTTTGGTTGTTACCAAAACATCGGGAGAGTTCAGTAATAAAGCACCTGCTATAGTGCCGAATGCCAGGTAGTGCGGCATGCTTTGGTGTGCTTTTAAAGCAGCGCTGTCTTTCCACTCTTCCAGCATTACAAAAGTGGAAGGCTCGGTAGTAGATTGGTGCAGGTCGTAGCTGATGCAGCCGGGTTCCTGCCTCGTGCCATCTACCAGAATTTCCAATGCATGTTTCAATTCTTCTACATTTTCCGGTTTGCTCTTTATCAGAGCTGTCACTGTCAGTTTCATATTCTCTTCGTTTATATCAACTGCGTAAATAAGTCTTCTTTCTCATTTAGGTAATGGAATTGGAGATTTTTGGCTTTCATGTTATTTAACAATGCATCCAGATCATCCCTTGATTTCAACTCTATACCTACAACAGCAGGGCCACTTTCGCGGTTGTTTTTCTTGGAGAACTGGAAGTGGGTAATGTCGTCTGTAGGACCCAGAACCTCGCTCACAAATTCTTTTAAAGCCCCCGGGCGCTGCGGGAATTGTATCATGAAGAAGTGTTTCAGCCCTTCATAAAACAGGGAGCGTTCGCGTATTTCTTCAGTGCGGGTAATGTCGTTGTTGCTGCCGCTTATGATGCAGACTACATTCTTGCCTTTTATTTCCTCTTTATAAAAATCGAGGGCAGCAATAGAAAGCGCGCCTGCCGGTTCTGCGACCATGGCTTCTTCGTTGTATAGGCGAAGGATGGTAGTACATACCTTGCCTTCGGGAACCAATACTATATCGGTTAGTGTGTCCTTGCATATAGCAAAGGTTTTGTCGCCAACGCGCTTTACTGAAGCGCCATCTACGAACTTATCAATCTTGTCCAGGGTTGTATTAACTCCGTTTGCTATGGATGTTTTCATGGAAGGAGCGCCAAGCGGCTCTACCCCAATCAGTTTTGTACCAGGGCTAAGTGCCTTGAACACAGTGGCCACGCCTGCCGCCAGGCCACCACCGCCTATAGGTATGAAAAGGTAATCAATTTTCACCTTGGTAGCTTCCAGGATTTCTAACCCTACCGTCCCCTGACCAGCAATTACCTTATGGTCGTCAAAAGGGTGAACGAAAGCATTGCCGTGCTTCTCGGCATACTGCAGTGCGAGTGCGTATGAGTCATCGTAGGTATCCCCTGCCAGGATTATTTCTATACTATTCTTGCCGAATAGCTGTACCTGTTTTACCTTTTGCTTAGGTGTGGTCACGGGCATAAAAATCACACCCCTTATACCAAGAAGGTTACAGGAGTATGCCACGCCCTGTGCATGGTTGCCCGCGCTGGCGCAGATAATTCCTTTTGCCTTTTCGCTGCCAGTGAGGCTTGTAATTTTGTTGTATGCGCCACGTAGCTTGTACGACCTCACCAGCTGTAGGTCTTCCCGCTTCAGGTATATCTGCGCACCAAACTCTTCGGATAGATTGAGGTTGAGGCTAAGCGGCGTATGCGTCACTACCTCTTTCAGCCTTTCATTTGCCTTTTCTATTTCAATCAGTAATTCCACTTCATCGATTTTAATCCTTTATAAAATGGCTTACGCCTTTGGCCTGAGCGCGCGCACTGCGGCACCTGTTTGCCATAGCTCGGAGTCGCGGATTTCTTTCAATTCCAATTCCAGGTTTTTGCGGTAGTCGGGCTTGCGGCCTTCTTCTATTACACGTGCTGCTTCTTTGCCGGAGGCTACGCGGTCGTATAATTCTTCGAAGATGGGAGTAGTGGCATCGCGGAATTTTCCTTTCCAATCCAATGCACCGCGCTGTGCAGTTACAGAGCAGTTGGCATACATCCAGTCCATGCCGTTTTCGGCCACCAGAGGCATCAGGCTTTGGGTTAGTTCCTCTACTGTTTCGTTGAATGCCTCGGATGGGGAGTGGCCACGCCTGCGCAGTACATTGTATTGTGCCTCGAATAAGCCCGCTAAGGCACCCATAAGCACGCCACGCTCTCCCGTAAGGTCAGAGTATACTTCTTTCTTAAAATCGGTCTCAAACAGGTATCCTGAGCCTACACCTATGCCTAATGCCAATGCCTTATCCTTTGCCTTGCCAGTGAAGTCCTGGAATATGGCATAGCTGGAGTTCAGCCCTTCGCCTTTCAGGAAGAGCCTGCGCAGCGATGTGCCGGAGCCTTTAGGTGCTACGAGTATTACATCTACATCAGCAGGTGGTACTATGCCCGTCTGCTCGTGGTACGTAACACCAAAGCCATGCGAAAAGTAAAGCGTTTTGCCTGAAGTAAGGTGTGGCTTCACAGTTGGCCACAGCTCTATCTGCCCTGCATCGGATAGCAGGTACTGCACTATGGTAGCCCTCTTGCAGGCTTCTTCTATGTCGAACAGATTCTCACCTTCTACCCAGCCATCGGCCAGCGCCTTGTCCCAGCTTTTGCCACCCTTGCGCTGGCCAACTATTACATTGAATCCATTGTCTTTCAGGTTGAGCGACTGCCCGGGGCCTTGCACACCATAGCCGATGACGGCTATGGTGTCGTCCTTCAATGTTTCCAGTGCTTTATCCAAGGTAAATTCTTCGCGGGTAACTACGGTTTCTTCTACACCACCAAAATTGATTGTTGCCATGATATTTTCTTTTATGCTTTTTAGTTTTCTAATTCTTTTAAATATGCGCTCAGTTCTTTCATAGGTTTGGTAACGGCCACCCTGCCCGAGCGGGCAAATTCCAATATGCCAAAGGGTTTCAGGTCTTCGAACAGGCGCTGTGTTTCTTTGTAGTGGCCTGTTTTTTCTATTACTATAAAGTTCGGGTCTACACTTAGTATACGTGCATGGTTTTCGCGCACTACTTTCTCCACTGCTACACCTGTAAGTGAGCCGATGCGCATTTTGTAGAGCGCTATCTCCTGGTGTACTATGTCTTCATCTTCGTGCACGAAAGCCTTTAATACCTCTACCAGCTTTTCTATCTGGCCTATTACTTTGTCTACCTGCTCGCGGGTAGTCTGTAGCACAATGGTGTAGCGGTATACGCCCTCTACCTCAGACTCCGAAGCTGTAATGCTTTCGATGTTCAGGTGGCGGCGGGTAAATATGATGGTGATGCGGTTGAGCATGCCCACCCTGTTTTCGGTAAATGCCGATATGGTGAATAATTTTTCCATTTCTCTTCGTTCTATTTTAATCTGATTTCTGAAACCGATGCGCCTGTTGGCACCATGGGGAATACGTTTTCTTCTTTTGCCACAACCACTTCCAGCAGAAATGAGCCTGAAGATGACAGCATGGTATCCAATGCGGCATCCAGCTCATGGCGCTCTGTAATCTTGAGTGCTTCTACGCTGTAGCCTTTAGCTATGGACACAAAATCTGGGTTGACGATTTCTGTAAACGAGTAGCGCTTATCAAAGAAAAGCTGCTGCCACTGCCGCACCATACCCAGGAAGTTGTTGTTTAGGATAATGATTTTTACATCCACTTTGCTCTGTAATATGGTGCCAAGCTCCTGTATTGTCATTTGGAAGCCACCATCGCCTATAATAGCTACAACGGTGTTCTGCGGGCTGCCAAACTTGGCGCCTATGGCCGCTGGCAGCGCAAAGCCCATAGTGCCAAGCCCACCTGAGGTTATATTGCTGTTGGTCTTTTTATATTGGTAGTAGCGTGAGGTAACCATCTGGTGCTGGCCTACATCGGTTACTACTATTGCCTGGCCATTAGTTTTTTCGGAAAGGAGCTGAACCACTTCTTTCATCTTCAGTTCATCGCTGTGCAGTATGGCTTCTGATATGTCGAGTGTTTCATGCTCTACATCTTCCAGCTCCCGGAATTCATTTATCCAAGCAGTGTGGGTGCGCTCATGAACTAAAGGCGTCAATGCTTTCAGCGCATCGGCAGCATCTGCCAGTATACCAACATCGGCCTTTATAATCTTATTTAATTCGGCAGCATCTATGTCTATATGTATCACTTTGGCCTGTGTGGCATAGCGAGATACATCACCTGTAACCCGATCATCGAAGCGCATACCTACTGCCAGCAAAACATCGCACTGGTTCGTTTGCACATTAGGCGCATAGTTGCCGTGCATGCCCAGGTAGCCTACATACAGCGGATGCCCGTGCGGGAAAGCCCCCAGACCCAGAAGCGTTGATGCAACAGGGATTCCGGATTTTTCTGCAAACTTTAGCAATGCCTCTTCTGCACCGCTGAGCATGATGCCCTGGCCTATGAGCATGAATGGTTTTTGTGCGCCATTCAGCAAGTCTGCGGCTTGCTGCAGCAATGCAGCATCAGCTTCGGGGCGCGGCTGGTAGCTACGTATTTTATCTACTTTTTCATGGGTAAAATCGAGCAGGCCAAACTGTGCATCTTTGGTAATATCTACCAGTACAGGGCCGGGACGGCCCGAGCGTGCGATGAAGAAAGCCTTGGCCATGATGTAGGGTATCTCCTCAGCTTTAGTTATCTGGTAGTTCCACTTGGTCACAGGCATGGAGATACCGATAACGTCTGTTTCCTGAAATGCATCCGTGCCCAATAGCTTGCTGGATACCTGCCCTGTAACACATACCACAGGCGTTGAATCTATCATGGCATCTGCTATGCCTGTGATAAGGTTGGTAGCGCCGGGGCCTGATGTGGCAAAGCATACGCCCACCCTGCCCGAAGTGCGTGCATAGCCCTGGGCTGCGTGAATGGCTCCCTGCTCGTGCCTTACCAGTATATGGTTTACCTGTTCCTTATAATCGTATAGCGCATCGTATATCGGCATGATGGCGCCACCGGGATAGCCAAAAATGGTATCGACCCCTTCGGCCATCAGTGATTTTAAAACTGCTTCTGCTCCTGTTATTTTGCTCATTTCGTTCATCTCTTTTTCTTGAATTATTTATCAGTGATACAGCCTGTAGATGCGCTGGAAACGCATTTGGCATATTTGTATAAAGCTCCTTTTGTTGCTTTCAATGGTGGCTGCTGCCATGCTGCGCGGCGAGCCGCCAGTTCGCTTTCGCTTACCTTCAGGTTAATGGTGTTGTGTACTGTATCTATGGTGATGGTATCGCCGTTTTGCACCAGGGCTATATTGCCGCCATCGAATGCCTCGGGCGTGATGTGGCCAACTACAAAACCATGTGTGCCACCGGAGAAGCGTCCATCGGTTATCAGGGCTACGCTCTTGCCTAATCCTGCGCCCATGATGGCCGAAGTTGGCTTCAGCATCTCCGGCATGCCGGGGCCACCCTTTGGTCCGCAATACCTTATCACCACTACATCACCGGGTTTTACCCTGCCTGCGCGCACGCCTGTTATTACTTCAAACTCATCTTCGAATACGCAGGCAGGTCCTTCGAAATATTCTCCCTCATGCCCGCTTATTTTTGCCACGCTGCCTTCTGTGGCCAGGTTGCCGTAGAGCATCTGCAGGTGGCCTGTTTCCTTTAATGGTGCTTCCAGTGGCAGTATTACTTTCTGACCTGTGGTCAGGTTAGGAACATCTGCCAGGTTCTGTGCTACTGTTTTTCCGGTAACGGTAAGGCAATCGCCATGAAGCAGGTTATTGTCCAGCAAGTATTTCATTACCGCAGGTACGCCGCCTATGGCATGCAGGTCTTCCATCAGGTAGGTGCCGCTTGGTTTCAGGTCTGCCAATACCGGTATGCGGTTGCTTACGGATTGGAAATCTTCCAGGGTAAGGGTTATATCTACTGAGTGTGCCATGGCTATCAGGTGCATTACTGCATTGGTAGAGCCACCCAGCACGGTTACAAGCACCATGGCATTTTCGAATGCCTTGCGCGTCATAATGTCGGCAGGCTTTATATCCTGTTCCAACAATATTCTGATAGCCTTGCCTGCATTCAGGCACTCTTCTCTTTTCTCCCGGCTAAGTGCCGGATTGGAGGAACTGTAGGGCAAGCTCATGCCCAAAGCCTCAATAGCAGACGACATGGTGTTGGCAGTATACATACCGCCACATGCCCCTGCACCGGGGCAGGCATGTTTTATTACACCTTTAAAATCTTCGGGGGTGATGGTATTGCTGAATTTTTTGCCGAGCGCCTCGAATGCAGATACGATATTGAGCGGCTCTCCCTTCCAGTTGCCGGAGTGTATGGTGCCGCCATATACCATGATAGATGGCCTGTTCAGGCGACCCATCGCCATTACGGAGCCGGGCATATTTTTGTCGCAGCCTACCACAGCTATGATGGCATCGTACCACTGGGCGCCCGCTACCGTTTCTATAGAGTCGGCGATTATATCGCGCGACACAAGCGAATAGCGCATGCCTTCGGTACCATTGGAGATGCCATCGCTAACGCCTATAGTATTGAAGATAAGGCCAACAAGGTCTTCGTTTTTTACTCCTTGCTTTACGCTTAGTGCCAGGTCGTTCAGGTGCATATTGCAGGTATTGCCCTCGTAGCCTGTACTTACTATGCCCACCTGCGCTTTGGCCATATCCTCCTCTGTTAGCCCGATGCCATAAAGCATGGCCTGTGCTGCGGGCTGGGTTTCATCCTGAGTAATGACGCGGCTGTATTTATTGAGTTCCATTATTATGCGTTCTTCAGGAATGAGTAATCCTTTTCTACTACTGCCAGCTGGTAAGCCTTCTGTATTTTGCTGCCTATGGTTTCGCTCCACGGCTTGGTGAAAACAGTTTCATCTACCGACGCTATGCCAATAATTTCGGCAGCAGTACCGCAATAGAATGCACTGTCCGCATTGCGTATTTTATCGGGCGTATATAGTCCCTCCTGTACGCTGACACCCAAAGTAGCGCATATTTCCAGCACTGTTTCGCGGGTCAGTCCCGGTAATATATTTCCGCGTTGTGGAGTATATATCACCCTGTTCTTTTCAAAGAACATATTGGCTCCCGGGCCTTCTGCCAAAAAGCCATCGCTATCCAGCAAAAGCGCTTCATCATAGCCTCTGTCCTTGGCTTCCGTTGCTGCTAGTATAGAATTTACATAGTGACCACAAACCTTCGCTTCTATTTTGATAGAGCGCGGGTGAGGGCGGCAATATGATGAGATGGTCAGGCGCAATTGCTTATCGCCCAGGTATGCACCCCATTCCCATGCGCATATCATTACCGATACATTGTTCGGGCGGGTCAGGCTCATGTTGGGGTCGCAGAAAACCAGCGGGCGGATATATGCATCCTTAAAGCCATTTTTCTCCAATACTTCATGGGTTATATCTACCAACTCCTGGGCTGTGTATTGCAATGGGATGTTTACCAGCTCGCAGGAGCGTTTCAGGCGCTCGTAGTGCGCCAGACCTTTAAATAATTTTACCCCGTTTTCGGTGTCGTATGCGCGTATGCCTTCGAACACACCATAGCCGTAGTGCAGGGTTTGGCCGTACAAGTCTGTGCTGGCATCTTTTGATTTCAGGTAGGTGCCGTTTAAAAATAGAACTGTGTTGTCTTTAAAATACATGTTTAACTTTTTGATTTATTTAAATTAAAAAGGCCCTTCTCTTTTGGTGAGAAAGGCCTCTTCGGTATTTGCGAATAGTTGCCCGGCTCACCCCTCGGGGTAAATAATAATGGAAATAATAATTATCTGTCCTATGTGTTTCATCTCTTTCATTTTGCTACATAAAAAAAGCCTCCTGCTTTTGTGCGGGAGGCTTTACTGAATTTATTTTGCTTATATCAGTCTATACCATTCCCGCAGCGGGTGTAATAATTACACTCACTATAATAATTGCGATAATGCTGTTAACTGATTTCATTTCTTTCCTGTGTTACCACGAAACTAGATAAATTAATTTATCGCACAAAATTTATTTTAACGAAGCTGTATCTATTACAAAACGGTAGCGAACGTCGCCTTTCAGCATGCGCTCGTAAGCTTCGTTGATGCCATCGATATTGATTACTTCTACTTCGCTCACTATATTATGCTCTGCGCAGAAGTCCAGCATTTCCTGTGTTTCGTCTATACCACCTATAAGCGAACCAATAATGCTGCGGCGCTTGCCTATAAGCGTAAAGGCAGGTACTTCAGATGCCGTAGGCGGTACACCTACCACTATCATGGTACCATTGGTGCGCAGCAGGTTCAGGTACGTGCCGTATTGGTGTTCGGCAGATATGGTATTCAGTATAAAGTCGAAGCTGTTTGCAGCAGCCTTCATAGCTTCGGCATCAGTGGTAAGGATAAAATGGTCTGCACCCAATTTTTCAGCATCTGCTTTTTTTGAAGGCGATGTGCTGAGCATAGTAACCTCTGCGCCAAAAGCCTTTGCAAACTTAACACCCATGTGGCCAAGACCACCCAAACCAAGTACCGCCACTTTGTGCCCTTTGCCCGCTTTCACGTGGCGCAGCGGGGAGTAGGTAGTGATACCCGCGCACAGCAAAGGAGCTACACCTGCCAGTGGCAGCTTGTCAGATACTTTCAGCGTGTAGTGTTCGTCTACTACTATATTGCTGCTGTAGCCACCGTATGTTGGTGCACCTGTAGCGCGCTCGCGGCCATTGTAGGTACCCACCATTCCCTGGTCGCAATACTGCTGCAGGCTCTGCTTGCAGTTTTCGCACTCGCGGCAGGAGTCAACGAAACAACCGATACCGGCCAGGTCGCCCACTTTGAATTTGGTAACCTCTGCACCTATACCTACCACGCGGCCTACGATCTCGTGACCAGGCACCATAGGGAATATAGAGCCGCCCCACTCGTTGCGCACCTGGTGGATATCGGAGTGGCACACGCCACAAAATAAAATTTCTATATGTACATCCTTAACGCCCGGAGTTCTCCTGTCCAGTGTAAAAGGACCTAGTGGTGAAGTGGCGTTAGGTGC
>DLGO01000094.1:55155-55786 GCA_002482725.1 Bacteroidetes bacterium UBA7692
GTATGCATTTGTTGCTATCATGAATTGTTATTTTTTAGGTGAAGTACAAAGAAAGTGTTTAAACATGAATTATTTTTTCGGGTACTTTTTGCGCAGGAAATCTGCTGATATCTTCATCAGCTTCTCCAGTACGGCAAGGTCCACATCGGCCAGCTTATTGATGTACAGGCAGCCTTTGCCCAGCTTATGCTTGCCGAGCTTCGCCAGTAGTGCCTCGTAGCTTTTGTCTTCTGTCATGATGAATCCCGACGCAAGGTAAAGGGAGAAATTCTGCTTGCGCGGAGCGAACCCGATAAGCACGGTATCACCCTCGTGGCCGCTCTCATACTTATAGTGGTAGGTATCGAAACCAATGATGCTGCCTCCCCACAGCTTTGGCGGATGGCCTGTAACGCGGCTCATCAGCTCTATTATCTTATTGGCATCGGCTATTTTCTTTTCGTCGCCCAGCTTTTGTACAAATGCATCAACGCTGGCGTCTGTCTGTTTTGTTTTCGGATCGTACATGGTGTCGATTTTATGAATCCAAGATATTGATTTGAGTTAGAGGAAATTGGGAAATTTTATTTATACTACTAATGTTTGAAAATCAGTGAGATAGGTTTCCTTAACAATTTTGCCGCTTTTTTTG
>DLGO01000094.1:55819-56046 GCA_002482725.1 Bacteroidetes bacterium UBA7692
ATTAGCGCGTGGGTCTTTGACCTGGAGCGTTCTTTATTTTGTCTGAACTATGATTTTAAGGATTGAAATGAAAGACTATGATGGAACAGCCGAGTCGGTGAAAGTTGAAAGTTAACAGGTGCGAAAGTTATATGTAAGTCTGTACCTAACCATACGAAATACCGTAATGGATGCGGAGAGACTACCGACAGAAATACCGCAACTGGGTACCGCAGATTTTAACAATT
>DLGO01000094.1:56089-56259 GCA_002482725.1 Bacteroidetes bacterium UBA7692
ACCGCCAACCACCGCCACTTTTTGTAGGTAGTGGCCAAACAAAGACCGCAAAAATTGCCCTCAGATTCACCGCTGTTTCAGGAGACGATAGCTTTGCCAGCAAAGGCTTTCAACAAAACAAAGTACCGCAAAAACGGTACACCCCTTGCTGAAAAACGCGATTTCCGCCA
>DLGO01000094.1:56330-60315 GCA_002482725.1 Bacteroidetes bacterium UBA7692
AACCACCGCCATTTTTTAACAAGTTGATGAGGGGAAATACCGCAAGTTTTACTGACAGAAGTGTAGGCAAGGGCGTGACACTAAATGACATTCAAAAAAGTTTTGATGTCATTTTTGGAATTGAATTAAATAATTGATTATCAGTGTAAAAATGGTATGATAGGTTAAGAAAATGACACTAAATGGGTGAAATAAAAGTTGGTGTCACGCAAGTCTTAGGCACAACTGCATAAATGCGTGCTCCGGAAAAAGTGCCATCAGAAGTACCGCAGCGGAATTTGGTTCAATAGGTTGATTTTGAATGGCGTGTGAAGAGTAGAGAATGTAATTTTTACCGCAGCAAATACCGCAACTGAACATACCGCAGATTAGTTATGTTTATAGCATGATAATGGTGGTGGTTCCTTTTTTGCATGTGTCGGGTATGGCGCTTTATCCTTTTGTGCTGATGAAGCGCGCGGATATGAAGCTGGACAAGGTGCTGGTAAACCATGAGCGGATACACCTGGCTCAGCAGCTGGAATTATTGATAATACCGTTTTACCTGCTGTACCTGGGCAACTATCTGGTAAACAGGGCGAAGAGGCAAGACCATCATACAGCTTATATGAATATCATATTTGAACAGGAAGCATACAAGCACGAGGTAAACCTTAATTATTTAGAAAAAAGGAAGTTTTGGGCCTGGAGAAACAATAAAACCTGCTAAAAACAGTCTACGTTTGAACGGTAATTAATGTCTAAACATATAATACAATGTCAAAAAGCATATACACGCTAAAGGCGAAAGATTTGAGGGGAAAGGATGTGAACCTGAAAGATTATGCAGGTAAGGTGGTGATGGTGGTGAACATAGCCTCTAAGTGCGGACTAACACCCCAGCTGGAAGGTTTGGAGAAGATATATGAGAAATACAGGCCGCAGGGTTTTGAGATACTGGCTTTCCCGAGCAACCAGTTTGCCGGGCAGGAGCCGTTGGAGGGTGAGGCCATCAATGAGTTTTGCAGCATTAACTATGGTGCAAGCTTCAAAATAATGGAGAAAACGGAGGTGAAAGGATCGGGTGCGCATCCGGTATTTAAGTTTTTGTCCAATAAATCTGAAAACGGGAAAGTGAACCTGGCCCCGATGTGGAATTTCCAGAAATACATAATTGACAAAAATGGTATGGTGAGGGATTATTTTCTGCCAGTAACCACGCCGGAATCGGACAAAGTAACAGGTACAATAGAAAAATTGCTGGCCGAGTAGGATTGTTGAAATGTACACAACAGCAAGGCACGGTTTTTGAGAACTATAATAAATTCGTTTTAAATAAAAATAAAATATACAGTCATGGCTTTACAATTCACAGATGCTAATTTTAAAAGCACAGTATTAGACAGCGATAAAGTAACAATAGTAGACTTTTGGGCAGAATGGTGTGGTCCTTGCCGCATGGTAGGCCCTATAGTAGAAGAGATAGCAAAAGAATACGACGGCAAGGCCCTGGTAGGCAAGGTTGATGTAGACAGCAATCCTGAAACTGCGATGAAATACGGTATCAGAAGTATCCCTACGATCCTTTTTATAAAAGGTGGCGAGGTAGTAGATAAGCAAGTAGGAGCAGTGCCAAAAGCACAGTTGGTAAGCATCTTGCAAAAACACTTATAAGCAGGCGCACCAACAATATTTGGTGTGAAATTCTGTTAGTATAAAACCCCGGGACAGAAAAAGTGTCGGGGTTTTTGTTTTTATTGTGCGCTGAGTATTTTTTACCAAACCCTTAAAACGGTGACAGAGGCATTATTCCTTTTTGTGGTAGCGGCAATTGTCAGCTTTATATGTTCCATACCTATGGGACCTATAAGCGCATTGGTGATACATACCTCGCTGAACAGGGATTATAAGTCTGCACTAAAGCTAGCCCTGGGGGGCTGCATACCCGAGGTGTTCTATTGCTACGGGGCATTTATCATCGCCAACATATTTGTGCGCTACCCAACACTGCAAAATATAGCCATGATAGCGACCGGCATACTGGTAATAGGTATGGGTATCAGCATCATACGCAGCAAGCCTGCCCATGTAGATGCTGACGATAGTGTAAGGAAATCCGGAGGGCACTTTTGGAAGGGTTTTGCTACAGCGGCCTTTAATCCGATGCTGATCACGTTTTGGCTGGCAGTAGTTACCTACGCACACAGCGTGCTGAAATTTGATGCGGCCCTGCAGATAAACAGGATATCATTTACCATAGGCTGCTTTGTAGGTGCATTTTTCTTTCAGATGCTATTGGCCAAAATAGCACTGAAGTATAAAGAGCGCCTGCTGGAGCAACATATACACCGCATAAATATGGTAATTGGCACATTGCTTATATCTTTAGGCATTTACCAGTTTGTAAGGCTCATATTCGAGTCAGGTATTTTATTTTAAAAAAGCAGAAATATGCAAAAGCAAAAACTACTACTCTACGGTGCCAATGGCTATACAGGACAACTGATAATAGAAGAGGCACTGGCGAAGGATATAAAACCTGTACTGGCAGGCAGGAGTGAAAACGCACTGAAGCCACTGGCGGATAAATTCGGTTTGGAGTATAGGGCATTTTCGCTGGAGAATGTGGCGCTGGTAAAAGAAAAACTAAGCGACATAGCGGTGGTGCTGCATGCGGCAGGCCCATTTGTGCATACCTACGAAGCCATGCTGCAGGCATGCCTGGAAACGAAAACGCACTACCTGGATATAACAGGGGAGTACCAGGTATTTGAAGGATGTAAGCTGAAAGATACAGCAGCGCAACACGCAGGCATTATGGTGTTGCCGGGTGTAGGATTTGATGTGGTGCCAAGCGATTGCCTGGGGGCACAATTAAAAGAAAAGCTACAAGATGCCACACACCTGAAACTGTCCTTTGCATCGGTAAAGAGTGGCTTTAGCCGTGGCA
Organism: Bacteroidetes bacterium UBA7692; assembly: GCA_002482725.1. Classification (GTDB taxonomy): domain Bacteria; phylum Bacteroidota; class Bacteroidia; order Chitinophagales; family LD1; genus UBA7692. The sequence continues at coordinate 59,260 of DLGO01000094.1, forward strand.
CTGCCAAGACGATGGTTGAAGGACTGCACGAAGGTGGTATGATAAGGAAGGAAGGCAAATTGCAGAAAGTGCCATCGGCCTATAAGGTGGCTGATATAAACTACGGAGCATTTACCACAGTAGCTGCTACCATACCATGGGGCGATATATCTACTGCCTATACCAGCACAGGCATACCAAATATAGAAGTGTATATGGGTGCAACACCTGCACTGGTAAAACAAATGCAGCGGTCGAACTACCTGCATTGGCTGTTCAAAATGAAGTGGGTAAAGAATATACTGAAGGGACAGATAGATAAGCGCAAGCCGGGGCCAAATGAAAAGCAACGGACAGAGGGCAAGACTTTCTTTTGGGGCGAGGTGAGCAACTCGAAAAATGAAACCATAGTGGCCAGAATGCAGACGCCGGAAGGCTATAAGCTAACATCCATAACGGCTGTGCTGATAGCCAAAAAAGTGCTGGAAGGCAACTTTAAGCCCGGCTACCAGACACCGGCCACTGCTTATGGCAGCGGATTGATACTGGAAGTACCTGAATGCAAAATAAAGTTCGGGGATTATTAAAGATGATAATGATAAGTGGAGGCGGTGCTACAGATTGCCATGCCTTCCGTTCAAAATAGTAGTTTTGCAGTTATGAGCTTAGAAGTAAAGAATGATGTAGTAATGCTGCCCCTGATGGAGTATTTCTATACTATTCAGGGAGAAGGATTTTACCAGGGCCGGGCGGCATACTTGCTACGCCTTGGGGGCTGTGATGTGGGCTGCACCTGGTGCGACGTGAAAGAAAGCTGGGATGTGCATGCGCACCCCATGGTAGACATAAACAGGATGGCAGAGCTGGTACAGCAGGACAATGCTGAAATGGTGGTGATAACCGGTGGTGAGCCGCTGATGCACAACCTGAATGCACTGACAGAACTGCTGCAGAGCAAAGGCATAGAAACGAATATAGAAACCTCGGGCGCTTACCCGCTAAGCGGCAAGTGGGATTGGATATGCGTATCGCCAAAGCGGTTCAAGAAAGCGCTACCTGAAGTGCTGCAAGCGGCAG
>DLGO01000026.1:0-163 GCA_002482725.1 Bacteroidetes bacterium UBA7692
GCCCGTAGGGTTTCCTGGTGTCCAGTTGTAAGTATATCCTCCAGCACCACCTGTAGCTGTGTTTACCGAGGCCGCACCGTTGCTGCCGCCAAAGCATGAAACATTAGTTTGCGAAGCTGCCGTAACTGAAATTGCAGGAGGTTGGGTTATAGTAAATGTGCGC
>DLGO01000026.1:171-15409 GCA_002482725.1 Bacteroidetes bacterium UBA7692
GCTGCCGGCAGTTAAGCCGGTTACGCTCACCGTACCATCTCCTGTTGGATTTCCCGGTGTCCAGTTATAGGTAAATGAACCAGCACCCCCCGTAGCTGCATTTACAGAAGCTGCTCCTGTGCTACCACCATTGCACGCTATGTTGGTTTGGCTTGCAGCGGTCAACGATATTGCCGTTGGCTGGGTTAGGGTAAATGATTTGGTTGCAGTACATGAACCGGCATCACTTACTGTTACTGTATATGTTCCTGCAGTTAGGTTACTGGCTGTAGCGGTTGTACTTCCGCCTGCGCTCCATGCATAGGAGTAGGGAGTAGTGCCTCCTGTAGGAGTAACTGTAGCTGAACCTGTGCTACCACCATTACATGCTATATTGGTTTGATTACCGGAACTGGCGTCTACACTACAAGCTGAAACATATTCAAATGCACCCAAATCCGTTGAGCCATCAGAACGGCTAAAGTTACGCTGGTCAGTGGTTGGAATGGTATATCCTGAATAGCTGTTTACTCCTACATTTCTTAGCGTGCTGGTCAGAGTCAAAGCCATGGTTTCTGTTGGCCCACCATTGTTGGCAAGTGCAGAAAGACCTAATGTAGAGTTCGAGGAAGTGTAATCAAAAGTAGGGGCAGTACCTGCCGCTGCAGAGTAGGTACCCATGTAATTCTTCTGATTTACAACAAGCCTGTCATAATTTGTCTCAAAATAAAGATCAGAACCCGTGCCGGTATTGTTAGCTACTATACAGTTGATTAATCCAATGCTGCATGTTGTTGTTGCCGAACCATGCGCCCCAACAAAAATCCCTTTGCCTTCTATAGTGCTTGAATTATTTGCCACTGTACAATTAATAAACATACTAGGTTCTGTTCCATTAACTGTTCTGTAAATTGCTCCTCCCCTCGGAGCAGAATTGCCGGTAAATGTACAGTTAGTAAAAATAAGTGGTAAAGCCGGACTAGTCTTGCTGCCACACACAACCGCGCCACCAAAGCTAGGAGCAGAGTTATTTTTGAATAAGCAATTTGTAATTGTTCCTTCATTGAAACGTGCATATATAGCTCCTGCTGAACCGGAAAAACTGCTGCCTGTTCCACCTGAGGCTTGAGGCTCAGTGACATTGTTGCTTTCAAAAAGGGTATTGGATATATTTAACTGCATACTACTTGAACCAGAGTAAATGGCAGCCCCTGAAGTAAATGCCGTATTGTTTGTTACACTGCAATTATTCATTGTCAAAAAACCAGCACCTGATGCATATATAGCACCAGCCTGCTGACCACATCCGGAAGAGTTTGCGCAAGAGGTACCTGTGTTATTATCATCAAAAGTACAGTTGGTTATAGTCGTAAAAATTCCGGCACCATTTCCACTGGACATATAAAGACCGGCACCACCTCCATTGCTGCCTGTGGTGCTTCTTGTATCATTATTATAAATTTTAAGATTTGTAAGCGTTAGGGTTGATCCTCCACCATTTCCGAAAAATATTGCTCCACCAAAAGCCGCATTTACTGCTGATGAAGTAAGTGAGCCATATCCATGCCTTAATGACATGTTAAAAATAGACGCAGTAATGGGTGGATCCGGATTAGCTGCAGTTGTAGTTCTTACAAATTGAAAAATCCGCTCCGTTGCAGTAAGCCTGTTGGCATGGCCTTGCACTGTGGTAGCATTCATTCCATTTCCCCGGAAGACCAGGTTCTTGCCTGCGATGGTTATGTTATTCTCTGTGTGGGTGCCATTTACATTTATGTGGATAGTATCTCCACTGGATGCTGCAGTAACTGCAGCCTGTATGGTTGTAAAGTCACAGCCGCTCGAACAAACTGTCTTGGTAACGGCAAATGTTAAATTAACATTGGCGAAAAGAAGCAGAAACAAACCACAGAGGTGTAAAATTCTCATTTGCATACAAACTAATTTTTATGCGTTTATCTAAAATAATCAGTGCGTGAAAGTATATAGGTACTTTTAATAGGAGCAAACCACAGCTAGAAATTTGTCCTCATATAAATTATATATGTTGCCTAATTTGAACACTTTACAGAATTCCCATTATTTAAAGTCATATTTTATGTAAATTATAACTATTGATACAAAAAAACATTACAAATTCTATTTTTATTTAAAGTATTTTAGTCCCCCCTAAAATTTAACAAATCCACCCTATTTTGAGCAACGTCATAATAGTTGTATTTTTCCACCATCAATTATGAAACACATACTCGCTCTAGCGATAGCTTTTTTTGCCCTAACACTGACTTCCTTTGCCCAAGCTCCCCCTGCTTCTGCCGGAGATTCCATCATCATGTTCGATGGCTCTTTCAAAAACATGAAGCTAACCGCTCAAAAATTCAAGAAGCCTTACTTCATCGTTTTCGGTGCCAGCTGGTGCGCTCCTTGCCATGCCATGCGCCGCGATGTCTTTACCAATACAGCGATCGCCCAGTTCACCAACGACCACTACTTGGTGTATGACCTAGACCTTGAAAGCTTCACTGGCCTCGAAATCAACAATGAATTCCAGGTGAATCAATTGCCGACTATCAAGTTCTTCGACTACACCGGCAAAGAGCTGGAAACCTTGACAGGGCTTATGGATATCAACTACCTGTACAAAAAGCTCCGTACCAATGCCGGTATACCGATAAGCCGCGTATATGAGCAGCAGGAAACACCCGTAACGCCCCAAGAATAACACCCGCCGCTTTTTTAGCCATTAAATCCAAACAGTCTGCTATTTTTACAATCTAGACATATATCAGATGACTTTTAACTTTCGCAACATCGCGGTCCTTTCTGCTCTCTTTGCCACTGTAATCATTACCGGTTGCGAAGAGGATAAAAAGGCTGAAAAAATCTACGAGCCTATTACCATTATAGCCCCTGACTCAGTAGTTACTTCAGGTAAGCGCAAAGAGTCTGTACCGTTAGAAATCAAGTTTACCACCGACAGGCCCATCATCTACACCCAGGGTATGTACAGCATCGACTCGACCAATGAAGGCTTCAACGAAGCAGGCAGCGACACGGTGTTTGTGCAGTACGATTCTATCCCATCCAACAACAAAAAAAACTATTCAGGCTCTTTTCCAATTGACAGTACTTACCGCACCAATTGGAAAGTCCGCATCAAGGTATCTATGCAAGCCCTGGGCAACAACAATGTGCCCGATGCAGACCACTACTACGAAAAGAACCTGCGCATAGACGTTAAATAAAACATTCCATTGCGTTATTTCATTCACTTAGCCTACGATGGCACCAACTACAGCGGCTGGCAGGTGCAAAACAACTCACCTACAGTACAGGGCACCATCAATGCCGGGCTTGTAAAGCTCCTTGGCAGTGCCGGGCACTCTTTCGGTTGCGGCCGAACGGATTCAGGGGTTCATGCCAAGCAGTTCTACATGCACTTCGATAGTGAGCATGAACTCGATGTAGAGAATTTCTGCTTCCGCCTCAACTGTGTTTTACCCAGGGATATTACCCTTTTCAAGGTGATACCAATGCCCGACAATGCGCACACGCGCTATCATGCCAAAGAACGAACTTACGAGTACTTCATGCACTTTCACAAGTCCTCGTTTATGCAGAAGTACAGCCTCTTCCAGGGTTTTCAAAAGACCACCGACTGGGACCTCGTAGAGCAGGCGGCGGCCATCATCCCAACCATAGAAGACTTCACTTCCCTTTGCCTCATGAGCGAGGACTTCAAAACCAACATCTGCCATATAAAGCATACTGCCTGGGATTTACTGCCCGCGCATCACCTGGTGCTGAAGAAGTATGATCCGGCCGATATTTATGCGCCCATTTCTACCCTCGATACCAAAGCTATGAATGAGCCTGTGGTAAGGTTTACCATCACCTCCAACAGGTTTCTGCGGGGCATGGTACGCCGTATCGTTGGCACCTTACTGGCCGTAGGCCGCGGCAAGATTTCCCTGGCAGAATTCGAAGATACAGTGCGCGCTCAAAAGGAGTTCAAAACGACCCATTCAGCACCTGCCAACGGACTGTTCCTTTCTCGCGTGGTGTACAACAACCTCAACGATTAAGGTAGCATACACATACCTTATTTCTTCCAGTCGTAGTAGACAATTTCCCTTTCCGTGCTGCCATCATCATAAAAATTCATGACCGCAAATGCCGGTGGAAACTCCTGGTTATCGCCCTCCCACCAGGCGCCACAAACTGCGCCATTGCAGTAGTACTTTACACCCAGGTAATCTACCTCGTCTATCAGGTGTATGTGACCGCTCAGCGCGGCTTTCACATTCTTATGCTGGTGAAAGAGGTCCTTCAACCGCTTTGCATCCTTATGTATGTTCCTGCCCGAAATATCCCAATGGCCTCTGCGCATTTTTGGCCCGTCAAAGAACACATTGACCGCCAGTATCGGTATGTGGCTCAAGATGCAGATGTGCCTGTCTGCAGGTATCTTTTGCAGCTCCTGCTTCAGCCAGTCAAACTGCTCCTCGTCTATCTCTGCCGTATAGCTGAACTTGTTGTAGGTCATACTATCCAGCACTATAAACTGCCACCCGCCCTTTTCGAAGCTATAGTATCGGTGCGGTATGCCAAACTGCTCTGTGGCCCATAGCTTGCCATAGTGGTTGTCCGACTTCTTTGCCACCAGCGGATTGCTCCAGCCCCATATATCATGGTTGCCTATGCAGTGTTTTATTTCCAGGCTATTCTCGTTCTTCAGGGTACTGTTCCACACATCCCACTGGCCTTGCACATTATCCTTGAACCGCCCCAGCGAGTCCATTACAGAGTCACCCGTGTTGATGATAAAGTCTGGCTTATCCTCCAGCGACTGTATGGTATGCAGCGCACTCGCAAACCCGTTTGGTGCGGGCGACTTAGGCTGCACATGCACATCGGTAATGTGCGCCACGCGCAGCAATCTCTTCTTCGCAGCTGCCACTACCAGCCGCTCTTCTGCCAGCAATTCCTTTCCGGGTGTCACCGAAAGTAATCCCCCCAAAGCCCATAGCTTCAGGAACTGTTTACGCGAAAAAGCTGCCATATCAGATCATTGTTTGTTACTACTGCTAATCAAGCAATAAAACAGCACAACTATATCTTGCCTGCGTTAAATATTCAGAAGCCCGCTTCTAGTACCGGAATCCGAGGCCGCCCTTCTTGCCGCCCAGTATTTCAAACTCTTTCAGGTCTTCTATCGATATGGTTTCCAGCACGCTCTTGGTACGGTCAGCTTTGCTTAGTACCGACAACCGCAGGTGCTGGTTTTGTATCGTCCTCTCTATCAGCTTTCGCACCTCGCGCGCATTGCCAAAGTGCTTGTCCCTGTAGTCATACATATTCTCTATGTACTTTTTCAGGTAGGTATTTGCCTCCGCATCTGGCTGTAGTCCGTCCTTCTCCAGTTGCGCCAGCGCTATGGCAAACAGTTGCTCCGCGCTATAGTCACTAAAGGTATATGTCCTGTCGAAACGCGATTTCAATCCCGGGTTCGATGCTATAAAGTCCTTCATAGGATCGGTGTAGCCCGCCACTATTACCGCAAACTCTCCCCTCATATCTTCCATCCGTTTCAGTAGTGTCTCCACCGCTTCACGGCCTCCGTCATTACCTTCGCCTAGCGAGTATGCCTCATCTATAAACAGGACTCCGCCTTTCGCTTCTTTTATCTTGTCGTCTGTCTTCAGTGCCGTTTGTCCTACAAATCCTGCTACCAGTCCTTGCCTGTCTACCTCTACAGTATGGCCCCTTTCCAGCAAGCCAAGTGCTTTGTATATACGCGCTATTATACGTGCCACGGTTGTTTTACCCGTTCCCGGGTTGCCTATAAACACCGAGTGCAGCGAAAACCGGTTCAGCACTTCTTTGCCCTCTTCTTCATAGAACCTCACCAGCTTCACCAGCTCGGTTATCTCGCTCTTTATATTGTCTATACCTACCAACGCATTCAGCTCTTTCAGCGCATCACGCAGCAGCTTTTCGTTCACTTTTATGCGCGTCTTCTTCTTGCCCTTGGCCTCAAATACCTTATGGATATCTTCTTCCTCTATACGCGACAGCGCATCTTCGCCCAGGTCGCGCACATCATGCCGCCTCATCAGCCTCAGCCCAAGGTTCATCTTCGCCTCGTCTATTACAGAGTAGGCAAACCGGGCATTGCCGAAGCTCCTGTCCCTGTTGCGGAATGCTTCTGTCAAAGCGTCAAACAAAAACCGCTCTGCCTCCAGTGTCAACACTACGTGCCTGTTCTTAGCAGCTAGTTGCGCTATCTGCTGCAGCTCTTCCGGCAGGTAATCTTCGAAGTGGAAGTTATGCTTGAACCTCGATTTCAGTCCCGGGTTCGACTCCAGAAATGTATCCATCTCCTTCGGGTAGCCCGCCACCATTATCGCTATGTCATGAGCACCATCGCCCATTTCCTTTACCAGCACCTCTATCGCCTCCTTGCCAAAGTCTTTGGCATCATCGCCCTCGCGTGCCAGCGAGTAGGCTTCATCTATAAATAGTATTCCGCCCTTCGCCTCTTCCAGTATCTTCTTCACCTTTGGCGCAGTCTGGCCTATGTACTCCCCTATCAGGTGCGACCTGTCCACTTCCTTCACATGCCCCTTGCTCAGCAAGCCCATGCTCTTGTATATCTGCCCCATCATTTTCACAACGGTAGTTTTACCGGTGCCGGGGTTGCCTGTAAACACACTGTGCAGGCTTATATTCTCATTCTCTTTAAAGCCACGCTCCTGCCTTAGCTTCAGGAAGTTCAGGTAGTTGATGTGGTTGCCTATCTGTTGCTTCAGGTCCTCCAACCCTACTAGGTCATCCATGCGCGACACATAAGAATCAAGCGATTCCTCAGGAGCTACCGGCTCATCATTTTTAGCAATGTAGGCACTCGCCACCTGGTTCATTTCTATCTCACCCACCTCATCCTCTTCACCTGTTTCCAGCGGCAGCACCGCTATTACATGGTCCATAAAAACTACCTCCAGCCTATAGTGCGCATCCTTCCAGGTACCGGGCACATCATTGCCCCAGCCCTCATTCAGGGTAAACACCTCATCCTGCTTATCTGCATCTATTTTCTTGTAGCGCTCTATGTGTGCTTTCAGCATACCAGAGGCATTGTACCAGTTAAAGAACAGCTCGCAGTTCCAGTCCTGTGTCAGCTTATTTTTAAACTTAAACTCTACATACAGGTATTGCGATGTCAGCCGGCTTATCTTTTTCAGGTAAACCTTTGTTTCATTATTTACTGCATTGTAGTCGCCGGTATAAAACCGTATCGACTCTATACCAAAGAACGGGTTTGTCTCCAGCGACACCGGGCCTACATCCTCTATGTAAAACTTTTTGGTGGCCACATACTCCCCATCCACAAAAGCCTCCCAGCTGTATTCCCCTTTTGTCCAGAACAGTCCCGGGTTGGCATTTCCCCAACCCTTATTTATGAAAACCACGTTCTCGTCAGTGCGCACTTTCTTGCGCTCATCCTGCGAGCACAGCTCCTTCTTTTCACCGTTCAGGTGCGAAAACGTTTTTATGGTAACAAGGCATTCCCATTCCCTTTCATCAAAGAGTTTATTGTAAAAAGCGAACTCCGCACTCACGTACGAAGTCTCCATTCTGTCAAACACCGTACGGTATTCACGTGTACGGTTAGCCAGCCACTCATCTGAGGAGAAAACCTTAAGCGATTTGAATTTGTAGTAAGCCATCGTGATATATACGAATATAAAGTACCCTATGTTCCAATACTATTGATTTTACTGCCACTTTTATTTTTTGCCCTTTTTCTGGCTTAAAAATTATACGCCACAGTTCCCAACAGATCAATGAACGTAAGCCATGAATCAAAATTGCTGCTTTAACATACCTTCCAATCCTGACTCCAATTTATTTTTTCACCTATTTAGTGTCATTTTTATCCTCTTTTCCATACTAACTCACTCATTTACAACACCATCCATTTTGACATCAAAACTTTTTTGAATGTCATTTAGTGTCACGCCTTTGCCCACATTCCTGTCAGTAAAACTTGCGGTATTTTCTAACCTCTATATTGTTAAAAAATGGCGGTGGTTGGCGGTGGCTGGCGGAAATCACGCTTTTTAAGGTGGGTACCGCTTTTCTTGCGGTACTTTTAAATCACAAAAACATTATCCACCAACGCTTTCATTCAAAAAATCTTCGGCAAAATCTCCATCAAAAGTGTAGCCTCCAACACCTCCTCAATCCCAAAAAAGTGGCGGTGGTTGGCGGTGATTGGCGGAAATCGCGTTTTTTCAGCCTTTTTGAAACTGTTAAAACCTGCGGTATCCAATTGCGGTATTTAGGTTGGTATTTTATTCCCTCATGCCACTTGGTCTATCGCAAGCATTCACTTGTGATAAAAAATAGAAATTCCCGTTTGCATTACCAATTGTCCTATCCACGTACCATTAAATTTAAATTCAGGCAAAACCTGGCGGTTCCATAACAGTCTTTCATTTCAATCCATACGATCATGTTTCAGACAATTGTCCGTGATATTAAAAAACGCCCTGGCTGTTTCTGCGAAATCATAACATTCAGCTTCAATCAACGGTACTAATATAATTCCATACCCCCTCCCGACTCTAGCAGAAAAGGCGGCAAAATGTTATTGACTAACTAATTGAATGATTTTCAACGGGAATGGCGATTTAGAAAAAATGTTATTGCTCCGAAAATGTTAGCCTTATTTAATTCCGCTGGTCCACACCCCAGTTCAGCTTGTTCTTCAGGGCGGTCAAAAAGTTCATATCATTCAGCCTTACCAGTTGTGCGCTGAAGCTTGCTTTGCGCACCGCTATCTGAAAGGCCGAGTCTATGCTTTGGAAGCGTGAGTCCAGCGTACACAGGAAGCTCTTGCTCCTGCCCGTCACCTCAAAGCTCAACACCACATCATCGCTTACCACCATTGGGCGCACGTTCAGGTTATGCGGCGCTACCGGGGTTATTACAAAGTTGCCCGATGTAGGGTATATAATTGGCCCACCACAGCTAAGCGAGTAGCCCGTAGAGCCTGTAGGTGTACTTATGATCAGGCCATCTGCCCAGTACGAGTTCAGCAGCTCACCGTTTATGTACGTGTGCACTGTTATCATCGATGAGTTATCCTTGCGCTGTATCGTCATTTCATTCAGCGCAAAGTTCTCTGTGCCAAACAGCGGAAAGTTGGTTTCCACTTCCAGCAGCGATCTTTTATCTATCAGTGGGTTGCCGCGTTTCACCACGTTCACCAGCTCGCTTATCTGGTCCTTACCTATATTGGCCAGAAACCCCAGCCGCCCGAAGTTTATGCCCGCCACAGGTATCTCCGAGTGGCGCACAAAGGTCACGCACTCCAGTATGGTGCCATCGCCTCCCATGCTGAACACATACTCCGCAGAGCTGCGGATATCTTCAAAGCTGGCGTAAGTCTCCGCTGTTATATCCAGTTTCAGGTTGTCGCGCAGCAGCTTCAGGAAGTTCTCTTCCACCACCACCCTCAGGTTGTTTTCGGCAAGCAGCCTGAAAAGCTCCAGCGCATAGGGTGCATTGATTGGTTGAAAGTTTTTTCCGTAAACAGCTATCATAATCTATCCTCTTTTTACTTGTATCGCACTTGCATGCTGCGTAAATTAAATCAATTTCCCTTGCATCCTTTTACAAAGTTGGTTCAACAGGTCTTTTGCGCTTCCAGCGCTTATGGCTCCACAGCCAGTCAGCCGGCCTTTCGTGCAGTGTCTGCTCCAGCAGCTCCACATACTTTTGGGTGATGCCATTCTCCGGCAGCTCCGCCGGCGAGTCGCATATTTTTATCAGCTCAAAATCGTAGTAGCCCCTTGTGGTCTGTTTTATTTTCACAAACAACACAGCACAGTCGTGTTGCCGTGCGTAGCGCTCACCTCCGGTAAAAAAACAAGTATCCTGATGCAGGAAATTTGTCCAGTAGCCTGTGTTGGCATTGTTGGGCGACTGGTCCCCGATAAATATAATGGCCGATAGCTCCTTCAGCTTGCGCACAAAGAACTCCTTGGCATGCTTCATACCCACCAGTTCCATACCCATTTTGCCGCGTGTGCGCTGTATCATGGCATTAAAGCGCGGGTTCGACAGCAGGCTCACCAATCCAATCGTCTTGTGCTTCAGTATCAGCGATGCCTTATAGCCACCCAGCTCCCATGAGCCTATATGCCCTACCAGTATCACCACATTTTTGCCCTGCTCATACCACTCGTAGGTCATCTCTATATTGCGCACCGTTACGCGTTCCTGTACCTCATCCTTCGATATGCTGATGCACTTCAGGTTCTCCACCACCCTGTCTGCCAGGTGGGTATAGCTTTCGCGCGCTATGGCGCGGCGCTCTGCTTCCGTCTTTTCCGGAAAGGAGTTGCGCAGGTTTTCCTCCACCACTTTTTTGCGGTAGCCTATCACATCGCGCAGCACAAACGCCACAAAGTCCGCCAACCGATATAGCACCCTCGATGGCAACATGCCAATAAGCTTTAGTATTGGCGCAAGAAGGTAGTAACTAAGCATGTATGATTAAACTGATTTGCAGTGTGGTAAACATAGAAATATTGGCAGACAGAATGAAAACCTGATTGTTCTGATATTACTTTCAATTTATATGGCCCTCCACACCGTCTTATCCTCAATATTCGTCTTGCGGTGTCCTTCAGGCGATAGTTCTGTTTTGGGGTAGCCCAGGTACAGGAAGCCCAGGCAGCGCGTACCCGCGTCCCAGCCAAGATACTCTGCTGCAGCGGGAGTATAGCAAACCGCATTGGTATTCCAGTAGGCACCTATGCCGTAGGCTGTGGCCGTCAGGTGCATGTTCTGTACTGCACAGGCTACCGCTTCTATATCTTCTATTTCCGGTATTTTACCGTTTGGGTCCTTTACCATGCCCAGCGCTATAACACATGCCGCACGCAATGGATAGGCCTTTGTCTTATTGTATTTGCCTTCATTAAACGAAGCTTCGGGTGTGTTGGCTTTGTACCAATCTGCTTTAAAGTCGCTCAGGCTCTTTCGGGCATCGCCTGATATTACCACAAAGCGCCACGGCTCCGTGCCATTGTGGCTCGGAGCCCAGTGCGCATTGTGCAGTAGCTGCTCTATTATTTCCTTGTCTATTTCCCTATCGCTGTAGAAGTCTGGCTTTACCGTTCTCCTGTCCTTTATTATCCTGTTTATTTCTGCCGTGTTATATGTCATGATAATTCAAAGCTAGGCAAAAAATAAAACGCGGTATATAAAAGAGGTTAACTATCCCTGCCTATCTGAAACCTGAAGCCAACAAATACCATGGCCCCCCTTATTTGCCCCCATACCAGTGAGGCATCAAACTTAGGTGTCACTTCATATCCGTTCAGGCCAATTATTGGCTGTGCCTGCGTCTGGTTCAGTATGTTTTCCCCTCCAAGGTAAAACTCCCAAAACTTCTTCAGGGTGTAAGTCACCTGCGCATTTACCAGGTACATATTTTTCGACTCCATGTTAAAGTCATTCTGTGGCACCCGCGGCTTGCTGTATATGGTCAGGTGAGTATTGAATCTCCATCTGTTGTTCTTCAGCTTATACTCCAGGCTTATCAATCCTTTGTGCCTTGGTCGCAGTGCTACCTGCTTCAGCACACCGTTGTAGGTTGTCTTCACATCCTCAAACCTGTAGGCCAGCTTTACATCAAACCTTTTCACAGGTTCGTAGTTCAGCTCTACATTCAGGCTGTTGCTATACGACTTTCCTTTCAGGTTATAAAAGCTAAGCCTTGTAGGGTCTTCTATATCCGTCACCAACTGGTTGGTAAAATCAGTCCTGAAAAAATCTACTGCAATTAATCCCTCCCTGTAGTTCAGGAAGAATTTATAAGCAGCGCTGGCACCATAGTTCCATGCCACCTCGGGCTCAATTTTTGCGGGCAGCGTTATAATTCTGTTGCTGGAAAGGAAACCAAAATGCTCCGCAAAAACTGTAGGCACCCTGTAACCCCTGCCACCTGCCAGGCGCAGGCTCAGGTCGTGCAGTATATTCCACTTCAGGTTTATACGCGGCGAAAAGAAAGTGCCATAAATATTGTGCTGGTCTACCCTGGCACCTACTACCAGGTCTACCTTATGGGCAAAGTCAAATGTGCCTTCTACAAAAGCTCCGGGCACTAGTTCTGTCCGCTTCAGGCTAAATGTGTCATACATCTCGCGCACATCATCTGCCTGAAACGAAAGACCCATCTTCAGGTTTTGGTGCTCGGCAAATTCATTCTGGTATATCATATTAAAGTAGCCATAATGCTCCCGTGCATCATACAGCTTGCTGCCTACGTTACCCTTCTGGTCGTGGAAGTTGTACTTATACTGAAAGCCAAGGCTGCTCCTTTCATTTAGTATAAAACCTGTCTTGGCAAATGCATTTGCCTGTATAGTTTTTAGCTGCATCGTCCATGGTGTATGCGCCGCGTGTTCCTTGTGCCTCATCATTATCTGCCCGCCGCGCCTGTCTTCCAGCGTCATGTTTGCACCGGATATAAAGTTGAATTTCTTACCGCTCATATAGGTGATGCGTTGCATGGCATTCACTTGCTTCACCAGCGGATTATCTACAAACTCATCCTTATTAAAGTCCATCGGCAGCCAGTTTATCAATCCGTGTACCATGCTCATGCCGCTCCATTTTTGGTTCTTCATGTTGTAGGCACTATACAGGTTTACCTCACCCCTCGCATCCTGATTTACATACAGGTTGGCAAAAAACTTCTCTGCGCTTTGGGGCTTTTTGTACTCCACATTTATTTGTCCTGCCATGCTCTCGTAGCCATTTACCACACTGCCGGCACCTTTGTTTATCTGTATAGAACTCATCCAGGGTCCAGGCACATAGCTCAGCCCCATAGTGTTTTGCAGGCCGCGTATCGATGGCATATTTTCCAAGGTAAACTGGGTATACAATCCATCCAGTCCCAATAGCCTTATCTGTCTTGCACCGCTTACGGCATCGGTATAGTTGGCATCTACACTGGCACTGTTCTCAAAGCTCTCGCTCAGGTTGCAGCAGGCATCCTTCATCAGGTCATTAGCAGTTATCAGCTCTACTACACGCGGTGCCACATCCATACGCGAACTGCGTTTCTGCTCTATGCCTATTTCCCTTAGGGTGTCGCTCATGTACCCATTTCCCGTCGTATCCTGCGCACGTATCTGCGCTGCTCCTGTAAGCAATACCAATAACAGTAGGCCTGCTTTTATAGTATTCATCATGGCAACAGGTTTAGGTGATACAGTATCATGTAGCCGCTCATTACTATCATCAGCCCATCCTCTATTATGGTTACTGTGCTCATGGGTAGGTTAAACACACTGCCCAGGCAAGCGCAGCGTATTTTCTTTTTATTCAGCACACTTTCCAGCACGCCTATAATGCTTATGCTCATTACCACTAGGGTAATGATGTTAAGCTCCAGATGGTACATGCCCAACAGGAACCCAAACCCCAATGCCATCTCTATAAATGGATAAATGTATCCGTATACCGGAATTCGCCTTGCCACCACATCATACATGGCATAGCTTTCTGCAAATGCCTTTATATCCAGCATTTTGAAGAAAGAGAAAACCAGAAAGAACCCCGCCATAAAATGCATGCAAAAGTTCATTATAAAATTGCCGCCAGCTTGAGATGCGGTAATCACCGTACTTGTGGTTATAAAAAAGAATATCAGCAATATAGGCTTATAGGTTTGCAGCCAGCTTTTTTGTATTTGCTCTTTCTGCTCTTGTACAGGCTTGCCTTGCAGGGAGTCTATGCCCGGGTTAAATGCACCTATTTTATACTTACCATGTGGGGCAAATGCCGACTCTAATTCAGGCAGTCCTACAAGTCTGTCGGCATCTATGGTTATTGAGTTTTCTTCCAGGGAAGCCTTTGCTCCCGTTACACCGGGCAGCTCTTTGGCCACGTGTTCTACTTTATATATACAGGCTTCACAGGTCATACCCGAAACCTTAAATTTCTGATTCATAATAATTTATTTTTTCAAAAGAATTGAAATGGGCTTATCCTGATAACGGATAATGCCGGGTGCTATTATGCACACATCATTCAACCTTCGGGCCGAATGAAAAAATAAATCCTAAATCCTGAAGCAGCAGTTGGTCAGGAAAACCGATACACCTTTTTCCGGTGGCGGCCCTGTAGCCTGCGGTAAAAGATGGGATGGTGCACTTAGTGCCACCATGCTATTCACATGAAAATTCTCTATTGCAACATCGCTCAAGTGCAATGGTGAAAAGGAGAAAGAAGGCGCAGGTTTCTGCACTTCTTTTATAGATACTTTTACTTCTTTATCGCTGCAGCATTTTGCCTTTTTATTTGCAGCCTTGCAGCAACAGTTACTTTCCATATCGCTGTATAGCGATATCCCGCTTATGCGCTCGCCACAGTAGTGCAGCTTTATGCTCACGCCCGCAGAGGCCATGGTATAAAGCACCGTCAATAATATGGTAAGTATCGCTTTCACTTCTCCGAAGGTAGTCAGGCTTTTGGCAATATAAAAATCAGGCCTCGCTTTTTTGAAAATTTATAGCCAGCCAGGCCATCATACCCATGGAGTATTTCAGCGCAACTTCATCAATATCAAAGGTTGGCGTGTGCAGGCCGGAGGTGATACCCAGTATTTTGCTTCCTACTCCCAGCCGGTAAAAGCAGGCAGGAACATGGTGCGTATAGTAGGCAAAATCCTCTGAGCCAAGCCTGCGTGGAATATCCAGCACATACTTTGCTCCCATATATTCTTTCGCTTTCTCTTTCAGTTGGTTGGTTATCGGTACATTGTTTATCAATACAGGGTATCCTTTCAGTATTTTCACTTCGCAGCTGCCATTATGTTCAGCAGTTACATTGGCGCAGATAGAATGTATCTGCTCCTGTATTTGCTTCCTCAGGTCTTCATTAAAGCATCTCAGCGTTCCCTGGATCTTAACTTCATCGGGTACGATGTTTGTAGCGCCCAATCCTTCTATTTTGCCAAAGGATATTACTACCGGTGTATTTTCGTCATTCAGTTTTTCCAGCTCTATCAGCAGGTGCGATGCTATCAGCAGTGGGTTGTGTAGCAAATGTGGTGCAGCGCCATGGCCCCCTTTTCCGATTACCGTTAAATACAGTTCATCGCTGCTGGCCATAAACTCACCACCACAAAAACCAAAATCGCCCGACTCTATCTCCGGTGAAACATCCAATC
>DLGO01000063.1:0-3616 GCA_002482725.1 Bacteroidetes bacterium UBA7692
TGGCTCCTGTTTGCCAAAACGCCGGTAAGGGCTGCGGTGATAACTGTTTTCTTTGCCATAAGTTGTACTTTGAAATATTGACTATGAATTTATTTCCAGATCGGTTTTCTCTTTTCACGGAAAGCGGTAAGGCCTTCGACAGCATTTTCGGATTGCAGCAGTTCGCCCAGCATATTTTTCATGGCAAGGTGCTCTTCGCTGCCTGCTGACTTTTTAATCTTCTCATAGGCCGCAATACCCATCAGCATGGCTGTTGGCGAGTTCTCTTTCAGTTCACTTATAAGGGTTGATACTGCCTCGTCCATTTTGCCTGGTTCCACGACCTGTGTTACAAGTCCCAGGTTGGCAGCTTCGCGCACAGGCAGGTTATAGCCGCGTACGCACCAATCCAGCACCTTCCGTGCCGGCATTACTTCCATAAGGGCTGCCATCACCTGAAAAGGATACAATCCGCGCTTTACTTCCGGCAGGCCAAGCTTAAGTCCATCGTTGGCCAATACAAAGCGTACGCCGCAAAGAAGCAGAAAGCCTCCAGCATATACATCGCCTTCCACGAGCGCTATACTTGGCTTATGCAGTTGGTTGAAAATCTGCCCTATCAGGATTTCCTGTGCCGGGGCTACTATGGTAGATACTGTTTCATTGGCGATACCTGCAAATGCTTTCAGGTCTGCACCACTGCAAAAGATATTACCCTCGGCACCCAATACTACCATCCATACGGATGATGCATGCTGGGCGTAGGCAAAAGCATAAGCCAACTCATTAAGCAGTTGAGGGCTTAATGCATTTTTGCGGCTTGGGTTGTGCAGGTTTACATAGAGTACATTCTCCTCTTCGCGTACATTGAGGTAGGCGAAGGTTTGCTCTTTAAAAGTTGATACTTGTTCTTTGGTATAAAACATAATTATGCGTTGTCCGTAATTTTTAAAAGTAATTTCCCGGCCTCTATATTTTCGCCTTCGGCCACATAAACATCTGAGATTGTGCCGTCCTCTTCTGCTATGATGGTATTCTCCATTTTCATGGATGAAATGATAAGCAGTGATTGTCCGCTTTTAATCTCCTGCCCCACTGCTACCAATATTTTAACTACCGATGCGGGCATAGGTGCACTGTAGCCGCCTTTCACCTTTTCTTTTTCGGAAACAGGGAAGCGCTCAGCTAACTGAAGCGTAATTTGCGAAAAGTTGAAATGCTGCACATAATACCTATCGTGGTTTATAGCAAGGTTGAAATGCGATAGCCTTCCATCTATTTCAGCTGACACTTTGGAGGCCTCAGCAGAAATCAGCTTAACTAAAAAGTCCTGTTCATTTATTCTAAAATGGAATGCATCAGCCGCAATAGAATACTGCACTTTATACTTCTCATCAGCTATGCTAAAGGATATGGATGTAGGCTGATAGAAGTTATTTCTCCAGTTAGCCTGTATGTTTTTGAGACCTGTGCGCTCTGTTTCATTTTGCTGCCAGCGGTGCAGAGTTGCTGCAATCAGCGCATAATTGATATCCACAACTGAATGATGTCCGCTATTCGCCATATCCATGTGATTGGCTATGAAATGCGTATCGTAGTTGCCTGTGGCAAACTCCGAGCGCTCCAGTACGTCAAGCAAAAAGCTATGATTGGTTGTAGTACCCAGGCAGACAAGATTGCGCAAGGCATAATTCATTTTGCGTATAGCAGAAGCTCTGTCCGTTCCATGGGCAATAACCTTGGATATCATGGGATCGTAGTAGATAGAAATCTCTGAGCCGGAAGCGATACCACTGTCGTAGCGCAATCCGTCAAGTTCGGGAGTTTGCCATGACAGGATTTTACCCGTAGTGGGTAAAAAGTTGTTTGCAGTGTCTTCGGCATAAAGCCGGCACTCCAGGGCGTAGCCATTGTGCCTTATGTCCTGTTGCTGTATAGTCAACGCTTTGCCTTCAGCTACCTCTATCTGCAATTGTACCAGGTCCAAACCTGTTACTGCTTCGGTAACGGGATGTTCTACCTGCAGGCGAGTGTTTACCTCCAGAAAATAGAATTTGCCTTCGCTATAGATGAACTCTACCGTACCTGCATTATCGTAGTTCAACGCCTTGGCCAGGCGAACCGAAGCTTCACCCATTTCTTTGCGCTGCTCCTCTGTTAGCACAGGTGATGGACTTTCTTCGAATATCTTCTGATAGCGCCGCTGTATGGTGCATTCCCTTTCCAGCAAGTAAACAGCATTACCATGCTTATCGCCAAAAATCTGCATCTCTATGTGGCGTGCAGATGGGAAGTATTTTTCTATCAGCAGTTCATCGCTGCCGAATGAACTAAGCGCTTCTCTTTTAGCCCCCGAGAATGCTTCGGCCAATTCACTTGACTGAGTTACTATGCGCATTCCCTTGCCCCCCCCACCTGCGGCAGCTTTGAGCAAAACCGGAAAGCCGATTGATGCTGCTTCTTTGGAGAACCGCTCAATGGTTTGGTCTGCACCCTGATAACCCGGCACCAATGGTACATTATGCTGACCTGCAATTTCTTTGGCTTTGCTCTTGCTACCCATCCACTCTATGGCATTGGGATTAGGACCTATGAAGATGATACCAGCTTCTTCCAGTTGTTTAGCAAAATTGTGGTTCTCACTCAAAAAACCATAACCGGGATGGATGGCAGATGCCCGGGTTCTTTTAGCGGCCTCAATAATTTTATCCGCATTCAGGTAAGAGGATTTAGCCTCGCTACCACCTATATATACCGCCTCATCGGCTAGTTTTACATGCAGCGCATTAGCATCGGCATCGGAATAAACCGCGATGCTGCGTATGCCCAACTGCTTACAGGTACGGATGACCCTGCATGCTATTTCCCCTCTATTGGCTATAAGAATTGACTCTATCATACTATACATCTACATTCTGAATACTCCAAATTTATTGCTACTGCCTATCGGCTTATTGTTGACTACTGCCAGGCAAAAGCCCAGGTAGTTGCGGGTTTCGCGCGGGTCTATCACTCCATCGTCCCACAACTGCGAACTGGCATAGTGGGCATTTGATTGCTTCTCTACCTCACCCATCAGGTGTGCACGGAACATTTTGGCCTGCTCTTCATCATAAGTGCCGCCCATTTTTTCTACCGCCTGGCGCTGTATCATTTCCATTACACCACTAAGCTGCTCTGGGCCCATAACGGCTATTTTAGCGTTGGGGTAGCTGAACAGGAATCTTGGCTGATAAGCCCTGCCGTTCATAGCATAGTTGCCCGCTCCATAACTGGCACCCATCATAATGGTAATAGATGGTACCTCGCTATTAGATACTGCATTGATCATTTTAGCACCGTTTTTAATAATGGCCCCTTCCTCGTAGGCTTTACCTACCATGAAGCCTGTTATGTTTTGCAGGAAAATGATAGGTGTAAGGTTGCGGTTGCACAACTGTATGAAGTGAGCGCCCTTGTTGGCACTCTCGGAAAACAGTACACCATTGTTGGCGATGATGCCAACGCGGTATCCGTGAATCTCAGCCCAGCCCGTAACAAGCGTACTGCCCCAGTCCGGCTTGAACTCACTGAACCTTGAGCCATCTGTAATACGGGCTATCACTTCCCTGGCCTCAAAAGGCTTTTTGATATCTGC
>DLGO01000063.1:3630-9260 GCA_002482725.1 Bacteroidetes bacterium UBA7692
TATAGCAGGCGAAGGATTAAAATGAGTTTCAGGTGGGCTGAGGTTTTCTATAATTTCCCGGGCTATGCGCAGACCATCATATTCATCCTCTGCCAGGTAATCACTAACGCCTGAAACCTTGCTGTGCATTTCTGCGCCACCCAGGCTTTCGTCGTCTACTATTTCATTGGTAGCCATTTTTACTAAAGGAGGTCCTGCAAGGAATACCTTTGCCTTGTTCCTTATAAAAATTGCGTAGTCGCTCATGCCGGGTACGTAAGCTCCACCAGCCGTACTATTACCAAATACTACTGAAATGGTTGCTATGCCCGCCTTTGACCTGCGGGTAATATCGCGAAATGATGCTCCGCCAAAGTTGAAAATTTTCGCCTGCTCGGTAAGATCTGCCCCTGCGCTTTCTACCAGGTTTATCATCGGCAGGTCGTTCTCAAAGGCTATTTCGCCCAGGCGCAGGCTCTTGTTCAGCGTAGCCAGGTTTACCGAACCTCCCTTATTGGTACCCACATTGGCAATTATCATCACAAGCCTGTTATGCACCAGTCCAATACCGCCAACAGATGTATTTCCTCCCTNNNTTTTGCCTGTGATGCCTGCAAAAGGCAGCAATTCCATAAAGGGTGAGTTTTCATCCAGCAGCAGCTCTATTCGCTCCCGCGCCAATAGCTTTCCTTCCGCCTGTGCTTTCTGTATATGTCGCTCTTTGCCTTGGTACAGGCTTTCTTTCTTTTTATCCTCCAATTCCTTTACCAGCCCAAGCATGGCGTCGTAGTTCTGCTTGTAGACATCGGAATTCTTATTGATATTGGATTTTATTGGTCTCATCTGCTACGATTTAGTGTTGATTTTTGCAGTGCGTGCCGGTTTTCGTTTCTCTGCAATCACGTTGTCTAATGGATCCAGCATAAGCAAAGGATGAATATGTGACTTACCTTTTTCTGTAAGATGTGGCAGTATCATCTCCCACATGGCCCTTCTGGCGGCTTCTATATCGTGCTTCTTGTTGCCACGCAGTATTTCCTGCGACAACCAAAAGTAAAGCACCATCCAGATGTTCTCTGCAAGCCTCATATAAAATCCAGGGTAAGGCTCTGGCTGCATATTGCCTGTAGCTACAGAGTAATCGAGCATTGCCTTCATGTAGCCGATATTAGACTCTATATACTGCCTGTGCAGCTTGGCTATGGCAGGGTAATCTTTTAATAAGTCAAAGGACTGTACATAAACAAATTTGTACTTAACGCTCAGCTTCAATATCGGCAAAGCCTGCTCGTGTATGTTTTCAAAAGAGGGAATCAACTGTACCGTAGATAGCAAAGCACCACGCTCTGCCTCCATTAGCTTAAACAGCTCCTCTATGATGTAGTCGGTATTCTTGAAGTGATAAGCAAGGTTGCCAATACTGATACCTACAGCATTGGCAACATCGCGCAAAGTAGTGCTATGCACTCCTTTCTCATTAAACAACTTTAATGAAGCCTGTAATATTTTTTGCTTGGTAGTGGACACCTAACAAAGGTATTACAACCTTTAATATTTCCAAGAGAAATTAGTAATTCTGTTCTAATTTTTCAGAAACGACAATTACAGCATGAAATAAGCAGTAGTATTACTCGAAGTTTGCTACCTCGGTCAACACCTTGGTTATAAACTCATCCACGCTTACAATACCCTGGTCGCCCTGGCCTTGTCTTCTCACAGCCACTGTATTATCAGCAGCCTCCTTCTCTCCTACTACAAGCATGTACGGTACCTTACGGATTTCCGTATCGCGTATCTTCTTGCCTATTTTCTCGCTACGCGAGTCTATAGATACAGTAAAGTCTTTACCACGCAGCTTGTTCTGCAGCTCTTTGGCATAATCCATGTACTTGTCGCTTATCGGCAATATAGCAATCTGTTCAGGCGATAACCACAACGGGAACTTACCCGCGTAGTGCTCTAACAGGAAGCCTATCATCCTTTCGTGGGTAGAAAGCGGTGCGCGGTGAATGATAAGAGGACGCTCTTTCTCGTTTTTATCATTGGTAAACCAAAGATCAAAACGCTCAGCCTGTGCAAAATCTACCTGATTGGTAGCAATGGTAAACTCACGGCCAATAGCACTCCATATCTGTATATCAATCTTAGGACCATAGAAAGCAGCTTCGTCGGCCACTTCAATAAATGGCAGTCCGCTCTTCACCAACACCCTGCGAACCATGTCCTCGGTCTGTTGCCAAAGTGGAGCATTGTCAATATACTTTTTACCCAACTTAGCCGGATCGTGCGTACTGAAGCGCATCTGGTATTTACCTATACCAAATATCTTAAAATACTTAACGTACAGCTCGTTCACTTTCATGAACTCCTCTTCAAACTGCTCTGTAGTGCAATAAATGTGTGCATCGTTCATTTGCATGCTACGCACGCGCATTAAGCCAAATAACTCGCCACTCTGCTCATAGCGGTAGCAAGTACCGTATTCAGCAAAACGCTGTGGCATATCCCTATAGCTCTTTGGTGTAGCACCAAATATTTTGTGGTGGTGCGGGCAGTTCATCGCTTTAAGGTAGTACTTAGCGCCATCCATTTCCATAGGTGGAAACATACTGTCGGCGTAGTACGGCAAGTGTCCGCTGCGTATATACAAAGCCTCTTTGGCGATATGAGGTGTTTTTACACGCACATAACCCTGCTCATTTTCATTTTTCTTAGCCAGTGCTTCCAGTTTCTCTATAATAGCAGCACCTTTTGGCAACCACAATGGTAAGCCCGGACCCACTTCATCATCAAAGGTAAATATCTCTAAGTCGCGGCCCAGTGTCCTGTGGTCGCGTTTTTTGCGCTCCTCCAACAGCTCCAGGTATTCTTTCAGTTGTTGCTCTTTAGGAAACGATATGCCGTAGATACGGGTAAGCTGCTTGTTCTTTTCATCGCCCCTCCAGTAAGCCCCGGCTATGCTCAAAAGCTTGATAGATTTGATAGCTCCTGTGCTTGGAATGTGTGGCCCACGGCAAAGGTCGGTAAACTCACCTTGCTTGTAGAAAGTGATTTCACCGTCTTCCAGGCTTTCTATCAGTTCCAGCTTGTAGGGGTCTTGCTTGTCTGTAAAGTATTTAAGCGCATCTGCTTTAGATACATCAGAACGCACGTATTTGCTGTCTTTAGCAGCCAGCTCGCGCATTTTTGCTTCAAGTCTGGTAAGCTCTTCCTCGCTCAGCTTCTTATCGCCTAAGTCTATGTCGTAGTAAAAACCTTCGTCGATAGCAGGACCTATACCTAACTTTACACCAGGGTGCAATGCTTCCAAAGCCTCTGCCATCAAGTGGGCAGATGAATGCCAGAAAGTCTTTTTACCATCTGTATCGTCCCATGTAAGGAGTTTAAGAGAAGCATCTTTTTCTATCGTTCGCGTCAAATCCCAAACTACGCCATCGACCTGTGCGGCCAATACTTTTTTTGCTAATCCCTGGGAAATGCTTTCCGCTACTTGTAGTGCCGTAACTGCAGATTCATACGAGCGAACTGCGCCATCTGGCAATGTGATGTTTATCATAAACTATTTAAAAATTAATAATTGCGAATATAAGTGTGTAATGTATTGAATGCTACTTGCCTATGCCTTTCATCATGCGACCTGCTGCATTCATTTTTTGCATGCTCTTCATCATTTTCTTCATTTCCTCGAATTGTTTCAGGAACTGGTTTGTTTCCTGAATAGAGTTGCCGCTACCCTTGGATATGCGCTGGCGGCGTGTACCATTCAGCAAATCTGGGTTTTCGCGCTCTTCCGGAGTCATGGATAATATCAGGGCTTCAATTTTCTTAAAGCTGTCGTCTTTGATATCTACATCTTTAATAGCCTTGCCCATACCAGGTATCATGCCCAACAGGTCTTTCATGTTACCCATTTTCTTGATCTGGTTCAACTGATACAGGAAGTCATTAAAGTCAAACTGGTTCTTACGCAATTTGGCTTCCAACTCACGGGCTTTTTTCTCGTCGTATTGCTCCTGGGCTTTTTCTACAAACGATACTATATCACCCATGCCGAGGATACGCTGCGCCATACGGTCAGGATAGAATACATCCAGTGTATCTACCTTCTCCCCTGTGCTTACAAACTTGATCGGCTTGCCAACTGTGTAGGTAATAGTCAATGCCGCACCACCACGTGTATCACCATCTAATTTTGTAAGTACCACGCCGCTGAAAACCAGCCTATCGTTGAATGCCTTTGCTGTGTTTACAGCATCCTGACCTGTCATACTATCTACAACAAACAGGATTTCGTCCGGCTTGGTAGCAGATTTTACAGCAGCTATCTCATTCATCATCTCCTCGTCTACAGCAAGACGGCCGGCAGTATCTATTATTACCAGGTCATACCCTTGCTGCTTGGCATGTGCGATACCGTTAAGGGCGATTTTTACAGGATCCTTACTTTCTTTTTCATGGTAAACAGGAATGCCGATTTTCTCTCCAAGAACTATCAACTGATCAATCGCCGCCGGACGGTAAACGTCACCTGCAACCATCAATGGCTTTTTGAATTTCTTTGTTTTCAGGAAGTAGGCCAGCTTGTGCGTAAAGGTAGTTTTACCTGAACCCTGCAAGCCCGCAATCAACACTACCGCCGGGCTGCCTTTCAGGTTGAAATCAGAAGCTGTGCCGCCCATTAACTGGGTAAGCTCATCGCTCATAATCTTTACCATCAACTGCGACGGGCTAACGCTGGTCAATACATTCTGACCTAAAGCTAATTCTTTAACCTTATCAGTAAAGTCCTTGGCAATCTTGTAGTTAACGTCGGCATCTACCAAGGCGCGGCGCACCTCTTTAATGGTTTCAGCTACGTTTATCTCGCTGATCTTTCCTTGTCCTTTCAGCGTTTTAAACGCACTGTCTAACCGTTCCTGTAAATTTTCAAACATGTCTTATCTATTATTTGCGGTTAAGGCAAGACGATTTGCCTTGCCTTCCATTGCTTTTCTTAATTATTATCCCTTAGCGGAAAAACCGCTACCAGGCAAACCCGGCAGCCTATCGTATTTAATAGTATACTAACCTTCTAACGCCTGCAAGGTGCTTGGCCAAACGTACCACCTGGCAAGTATAGCCAAACTCGTTATCGTACCATGCGTATACCACTATGCGCTTTCCATCTTCACTTACAATTGTAGCTTTGCTGTCAATTTCACAAGCGTGTGAATTACCGATTACATCGCTGCTCACCAGCTCATCGCTTACGCTGAAATCTATTTGCTCTACCAATTCGCCATATAAAGAAGCATCGCGTAGAAGGTTGTTCACCTCTTCTACGGTAGTCTGTCTTTTAACATTCAGGCTCAATATTGCAAGGCTGACGTTTGCTACCGGCACACGTACTGCGTTGGAAGTCAGCTTGCCTGCAAAGTGAGGGAAAATTTTAGTTACTGCTTTGCCTGCACCGGTTTCGGTTATCACCATGTTTTGTGGTGCACCGCGACCCCTGCGTGATTTTTTGTGGAAATTGTCCAGCAAGTTCTGGTCATTTGTGTAAGCGTGTATGGTTTCTACGTGCCCTTGCTCTATACCAAATGCATCTTCCAACACTTTTAAAGCAGGCGTAATAGCATTGGTAGTACAGCTAGCTGCGGTAAATATTTTTT
>DLGO01000076.1:0-30682 GCA_002482725.1 Bacteroidetes bacterium UBA7692
ATATCGACCAATGCGCCTTATTTTCTTGGCTCGCAGGGTGAGTCAGAAACCGGATCAATTCTGCACACGGAGCCAAGACATATTGCGGAACTATCAACTAAAGTAACTGCGCAGATTTGTGCAGGAGGTCAATCAGTTTTGGCTGATAAGAATGTTTGTTAGGTTATTTCCTAGCGAAACAAGAAGGATTTTTGAAGCCATAGTGAAATATCTCTGGCAAAAAAATACGACGAAGTTGCAGCAAGAAATAACTACAAACTGATTATCAAGGCAGGTCTGTTTGACCTCAATGGTTTCTGGCTTGCCCTTGCAGCCTTAAAAAGAAAATACAGCGCTTGATTTTTGGTTACCTTTTGATCAAGCAAAAGGTAAGGCAAGAAAAAACTACATTGACCAAACCCTGCGTGTGACATGCCTTTCATTGTTATTGATTAATCTTCCGAACACGTATATGGTCTCTACATCTTATATCGTCATCCCTATATCAATCCCCTTTATCTTCCTGTACAGATCCGTAGCATAGTTATCCGTCATGCCCGACACATAATCCAACACACCCATTACCTTTTGGTAGTTAGTGCCCTGCTCATACAGAAATTGGTGTGGTATTAATTTAACTGCGGTTTTCTCAGACTTACTGCGCTTATCGTGTTGTGTCAGCACAGGATTCACAAAGTGCGTCAGCAATTCAGACATTACATGGTAGCCCGCATTTTCTATTTCCAGTACGGAGCGGTGAGCGTAGATGTTATCCTGTGAAAAGGTTTTAATAAGGTCAAGCGTCTTGCTCTCTTTCATAATACAATCGTATAAAGGTTCCCTGAAAGTGCCATCCAGTATTGCCTCAAAATTGGTCTGGTAGTAGTGCAACGCCCTTGCTGTTAGTAGGCCGATGGATTTAGCGCGCAGGTAGGTTATCTTCTCATTGCGGTCGCCAATCTTGGCCAGCTGTGCTTCTACTTTTGTTGTATCCTCCGGTTTTATTTCGCTAATCAGGTCTTTCAACATTTTTATGCAAACTCCATGCTCTATAAAGCCCAAACGGTGCGCATCTTCCAGGTCTATTATGTTGTAGCAGATATCATCTGCCGCCTCTACCAGCCATACAAAAGGATGCCTGAAGTAACTCACTAAGTCCAGGCTGTTGTCCTTTATCATGCAGCTGTTCTCAGCTATATCCTTAAATGTTTCTTTTTCAGATTGGAAGAAGCCAAACTTTTTGCGGTGTATGATGCCCTTTGTTTTTGCAGAAGACTCGCATGGGTATTTGGCAATAGAGGCCAGCGTAGCATAAGTGAGCTGGATTCCGCCCTCAGACTTACCGGTTTGATGCTGTGTCAGTATGCGTATGGCATTGGCATTGCCTTCAAAGTTCACAAAGTCAGCCCATTCTGCCTGTGTGAACTGCCCTTTAAAAGCCACCTCATTTTTCTTGAAATAATTGGCAATTGCATCCTCGCCGGAGTGCCCGAAAGCAGGGTTGCCTATATCGTGGCACAGGCATGCAGAGCTGATAACATTGTACAGGCTGTTTCGGTAAAACTCCTTGCTGTCTTCATTCAGGCTCGTGCCATAGTTGTTGACTATAAAGTCGCCTGCTAGGCTACCCAAAGAGCGCCCAACAGAAGCAACCTCCAGAGAGTGCGTCAACCTGTTGTGTACGAATACACTGCCCGGCAAAGGGAATACCTGCGTCTTATTCTGCAACCTGCGAAAAGCCGATGAAAATATGATACGGTCGAAATCTCGTTGATACTCGGAGCGGAACTCTTTTGTGGCAGCATCGCTTTTCCTGCCTGTGCGGTTTACCGAGAATAATTTATTTAAGTCCTGCATTGTGTTTTTTACATGACGCAGCATGATTGATTAATGCTGTTTCAGGATTCAAAGCTAATTTTTAGATTCTAAAAATAGCAATGATTATAGCGGTAATTGGGATAACTCTTAACCAGGTTAAAAACTCAACGTATACGTCATCTCACCCCTGTATTCACCCGTAGTATTGGTACTCACGTATGTGGTCCTGGTTATGTTATTGGTAAACCGCAGTGCATGCATATTGGTAATGCGGTAGCCTATACTGAGCGTGTTGTTGATCGTATGCGCATTCCACAGATTTGCTTGCCGCGAAGCTGTATAAGTAAATGCAACTGCTGTAGATATTTTCCCTTTCCAGAAAGAATTGGATACCGCTAATGTTGGGCTTATGTTCATCACATCAAAGATCGGTATTTTAGAGTATAGCACATTGATGCCAGGAGCAATGGTCATGTTTATCTTCAGCATCGTTAGCGAGTACGATACATTGCCGTTTATGGTACTGTTGCGTGAGTATTGTGCCGTAAATTTATTCAGGTCATCCAGTCGGTTATAAGTCAGCACCGAAGATATGTTATGTACAAATTTAGTATTGATAATAGTGTAGTGTGGAGCTATGGCAATGGTCTGCTGCACCTGTGTCAGCTTGGTGGTATCGTTCACCTCTTTCAATCCGTTTTGCTGGAACATCAGGAAGTTGTTGTACGAAAACGTAATGCCGAATTTTTGGTTTGGTATCAGCGTCAGGGTGGCATTCAGTCCGGCTCTGTTTGTTTTCAGTGCCTTACGCTTGTTCAGGTTGTCATTCTGGAAAAACTGCATCAGCGACACTATCGCCTTTCCTTTCTTAGACGTGATGGCCTGGTTTAGCGTTATCTTCTGCTGGTCGTTTACGATATAGTCCAGCCCCATGCTTTGGTATTCAGGTTGTATGCGGCTATAGTCTGCACCCAGCGTCAGTCGTTTTCCCTTATAAGTTATATTGGTATGCGCCGTCCACGAGTAGCCTGTTGAGAGCCTTATCGGTATTATCTTATTGGCAAAGTTTGCCGCTCCCCCGCTACCTATATCGTATAGCTGCGAGTTGGTATTGCGGGTATAGGCGCTTACCGCTCCATCCAGTTGCCAGGTTATTTGCTTCTTCCAAAACGACTGGTAGCTGTTGATGCCAAACACCGCATTTTCTGCTGGCGTATAGTTCAGTTGGTTCATAGTATCCGAGGGCGTTGGTATGGAGCTGCTCACATCCTTTCCTTTCAGGTATATGAAGTCAAAAAAATTATCCTGGTTACCAACCCCCAGCTTAAAGGCATAACCCTTGCGCTTAAACTGAGGCTGTTGTGGCGCAGCACCCAACAGGTTTTCTTTTATGGCCGGGTTCAGGCGCCCGTACATAGCCCCGAAGCGGAATAGGGATGGGTTTATTTCTATCCCTGCTCCGAGGAATGTCTTTCCATTCAGCGTGGTTGGGCTCCAGCTCATATTGGTCCATCCACCATAAGCCTTTATCCATTTCCAACTTGGGTTTATGCCAAACTGGGCAAACGGATTGGTCAGCGTTTTCGAACCCTCCGTCATGGTAAAATTGAATGGGATCTGTACACCATAAATGGAAATTACGGGTGCGGCATTTATAAAATAGGTGTATGGCTTGCGCGTATTATTGAATCCCGACGACAGGTAATATCCGCCGCCAACGCTCACGCTGCCATGTATCTGAAAGGGCTTCTCCTTAGCTATATTGCTCAGGTCCTGGGCATGCAGTCCGGTCACTGCCATGCAGCAAAAAACAGCAAAAAGAATTACTCTGCTCACAGCCCTATGTGTCAAATTACTATACAATCAGTCAAATTTTCCCGGTCAGTTATTCTTATCTCCATTTCATTTTATCTGGCACGCACAGCTATCTCATTGCCTGCCTTCCCTTCTGTGCCTTTGCTATCCACGCTCACCATAAAGTAGCGGTATAGCTCACCGCCTTTAGCGGTTGTGTCAATGTAGTTGTCTGTACTTTGTACTGCTGTGTAAACCACCACCGGGGCCACCTCGGGCTGGTAGCGGTATAGCTTCTGCTTGGCTACCCGGGGGTCTATTATGGCACCCCACTGCAGCACTATTCCTTTATCTGTGGCCATTCCCTGGAGCGTTCCGTTGGTTATCAGTTCATCCTCCGGCGTACTTACTACGGCCGATATCTCTTTGCCTGTTTCCCCTATTTCGCTCAGCCCAAAAAGTAGGTACTCGTAATTCTTGCCCGGAAGCACAGTAGTATCTGTAAACCTGTTTCCTACCAATCCTTGTCCGTCATTAAGCCATTCCGGTTTGCGTGCGCCCTCTTCTATGCGCTGTATTTTGTACCGCGTATTGTCTACGTTGTCCCAGTACAGGTACACCAGTGTATTATCATACACTGCATTGAAAGTGCCCGCATAATCATCAGCGCCTGATTTGCCTATGTATAGTTCTACCTCATTGCTTAGCTCGCTTACCATCATGCTCAGGTTCTCTGTTCTGGCAGCGTATGTGTAGTTGCTACCTGCCAGCGATAGTGCCGCGCTGTCCGTAAAGGTTACCAGACTGTCTGCTCCCGATGCCGCTGCTACAAACTGGTAGGTGCTATCGCCATCCCTTTTGCGGTATAGCTTTACCGATGCCAGGTATGGTTCAAATGTTCTTACATCCGCACGTATTCCCTTTTCTGTTTGTGTCACACTTTGTAGTGTCGGTGCCAGTGGCTTCTGTACCGGCATGCCCCGGTCAAAGAATGCCGCACTCTCAAATGTTTCCAGGGTTATAAAATTGCGTGCGCTTAGCTTGTAGTAGTATATCCTGTCGGGTGCTATCAGCTCATCCGTATAGCTCGTGTCAGTAGAGGGTACAGTCGTCAGTAGTGTATATTGCCCTTCCATATCCTCACTCTTAAATATCTGCACAGCCTTAATATTATCTATCGAGCTAAGTCTCCAGTGTAGTTTTACTCCCTGCGATTTTGCATCCGGCTGTGCGCCTGTATTGGCGAAATAGTAGGCTGTAAACACCTTGGTAGCCGCAAAAACCGGTTCTCCCGCTCCTCCCTTTTTGCCATCAGGGGTATAGGGTATAAAGGCATACTGGTACAGGTGACTTGGCTTCACTACGGTATCTGTGTAAAAGAATATGGTTGTGTCGCCCCGCTGGTACCGTTGGTAGTATTTGCCCAAGGACTTTGCTTTTTCTCCATCGGTGCGTATTACATCCACCTGGTTGTACTTGCCTTTTTCTGTAGTGTAAAATTCTACGGTAATAAAATTCTTGCCGCTCTCCGATTTATAGAAGCGCAGCTCGGGTTTTTGTGCCTGCGCAGCTATGCTGCACAGTAGTATGTATATAGCGATTATGTTTTTCATCCTTGCGCTCTTTATTTGATTTTACAGGCAGTTCCCGAGCAGGTGCCCAAAAACATATTTATATCAAAATTCTTATTGCTGTCTACTGTAGCATTTATGCCGATTGCTTTTGTTACTGCGTCTCCCACGCATACCGGCGGACATACAAACGATACCGGCAAGCATTGGTACAGGCTTCCCGACACTTCCAGGCTTATGCAGCCACCCAGTGTCAGTGTTTTGGAAGGCATTATGTAGGTGCCGTTTACCATCGCTTCTACTACTGCTTTGGCATCTATATTGGTACAGGTTGCCGGCGACTTCAGATAGGCTTCTGCGGTTACTTTGGCCATCAGCCCAAGCCCTAGTGTAGTCGGCCCGTCAAATGCGCCATAGGCCCTTGCGGTTAGTGCCGCTCCTGCTTTCACACCTCCTGCTACCACCAGAAAGTCTGCGCTTACATCGGCTATGCTCCTGGTTATCGATGCCTGAAACAGGAAGCCCTTCACTTTATTCTGGAAGTTGGCAGGCAGGCACCCGAAGTCACCTATGCCGCTCGCCAGTTCAGAGCCCTTGCCGCTGTAGTCTCCTATCAGGGCATACATTCCACCACCACCAAGGCTCGGCATCTGCATGTTTCCATTTGCTTTAAAGTACCATCCCTTGCTGCCTATGCGCGCATTTACACCACCATTCAGCACCATACCGGCTATATCCATATCTTTTATAGTTACCGAGCCGTCTATTGCACCTTCTTTCATCAGGTACACCCACTTCATACCGCCAAATGGCGTAGGTATATTGTCTATCCCTATTTCCGTGTTATCCGCTATCACAGCACCTGTTACGTTAAACGACATCTTTTTGTCATTCATGCCGGTGGTGCCGTAGGTTACTCCATCAAAGTGGAGCGTACCCCATTTGTATTCATTGGCTAGCACCTTATTGCCGCCCACCAGCGATTTTATTCCACCTGAGCCACCGCCTTTTATCACATTTTCAGCCACCGCTTTCAGCTTCACTTCGGTATTCTGCATTCCATAGTGGTCCAGGTCTATCTTCAACTTTGGCAGCACATTTACTTCAGACACCTCACCATCCGCATGGAAATATTTGTTGCTCAGTTTCGCCTTGGTAAATGAATAGTAGATTTTACCCGTGCTGAATTCAAACGGCGACACATCTATGCTTGCTTTCATCGTTTCATCATAAAAAAGCGAAGAGGTAATATCGCCTGTGCCCGGTATATCCGTCTTGAAGGTTCCGTTTAGCTTCAGGCTTGTCTTAGATAGTACAAGTTTAGGCGATGGCGTAAAGGCCACTATGCCATGCACGTTAAATGAGGATGGTGTTATGTTGATGCTCGACACACTGTTGCTATACAGAAATATACTCTTCAGCTTCACGCTCTGTCCTGCCTGTATGCCATCCAGTCCTTTGATTTCCGACACGGGGGTATTATCCGGGTTATACGCAGAGAACTGCCATGCCCTGCTCACGCCATCCTCCATGTAGAAGTAGCCCAATGCCTTAGCTTGCGCATTTACGGTTAATGGCAGCTTGCCGTTTACCAGCGTTAGCTTATCAAACTTAAACGTGGCCTTATCTGTCTTCACCGCAGCGGATGAAATATATACATCTGTAAATGGCACTTCTATACCTGTGTTCATCACACCCGATTTCAACCGTATGCCAAACTGGTTGATGCTCCAGCTCGATGATTTTATACTCCAGTTAGAACCCATTTTGCTGCTCAACTCACTGGTGGATATTTTGTTCTCATTTGCCAGCTTGCCGTCTTTTAGTTTCAGCTCACCTACTTTTATTTTCATATCCGCAGGGCTTAGTCCCGGTATGTTTGTATGCAGGGTAGCATCCAGTATTATCTCCCTGTCCAGTATACGCGAGCTCTTTTGCGCTGCGCTGCCCGACTTAGGAAATGCCATCAGCGAAAAGCTCACATCGCTACTCTTGTTATTGCTTAGGGTCAATCCCTCGTCTGCATTATATGCCTTGGTCACACTCGGGTCTGAGAAAAATGTATTGAGCACAGGAATTTTTACCGTATTGCCTGAGCTACTGCTGCTACCACCTCCCGTTCCATACAGGTTTGGCACAGAATAATTATTCGAATAGTTATAAACGTTAGTCGATTGTGTAGCAGTGGTAGTGCCGGAAACAGATCCTGTGGTATTGTATGGTGTGCCAACATATACCGCCTCATCAAAGCTCAGGTCGTTGTTGTTGAACGATGTAGTATTCAGTTTCACATTGCCGGCTATCACTCCATAGTTGCCAGAGCTTTGCACTGTCAGGTAGTTTTCATCGCGCAGCTTGGCATTATAGTAGTTGTATACTTTCACCGGTACCTCCAGTGCATCTGTTTTCATATTGCCGAAAGTGGTAGTCATATACGGCTTGCCCGATGGCGCTGTCAGGTTTCCTTTCTTGATGCTTATATTGCTGAATGGTATTTTTGCCTTCTCTCCTGCAGAAAACTGCTGATTGCCTGCCAGGTTCAGGAAGTTTCCGCTTATCGTCCTTGTCTGCCCGTTCTGTTTCAGTTCAGTCACCTCTACCGGAAATCCCAGTAGCTTGCTGATATCCATATCATCTACTCCCTTCAGTACAAAGTCGTGCGAAAAGCAATCGGGCTTATTATTGGCAGTATTGGAAGAGCCACCCGTAGCAGCGCCGTTAAAATTATAATTCTTATTGCTTGACGACCAGCTGCCAGCCCCACTGGTATTGTATCCTGTCGATGCCACATATCCCTGTGTGCCCGAGCCGGAGCCTGACCCGGAAGACGTCGGAGTTAAGTTCAGCACCTGCAGAATTTTGGTGTACACATCCCAGCTATCTCCCACATATTGCGATTCGGGTTTGGTTACCACTACCTTCTGTGCGTAGTCGCGCTTTGGTACATTGTGTAGTGTAAATTTTCCCTTGTTATCTGTGGTGGTTTCTACATCACCCACCGTTACATTAAAGTATATGGTAGGCACTGTTACATCCAGTTTTACCTTGGCACCGCTTACTGCTTCGCCCTTATTGTTCTTCACAGTTCCCGAGATGCAGGTGCCTGGTTTCAGGCTCACATTTATCCATTTCCCCCAGGAGTTACTGTACGGTATTTTAGTGCTTACAAAAAACGGCTCATAGTCTTTTTTATCCGGCCCTGTCACCTTTACCTGGTACGATATGTTATCATCAAATCCGCCATTTTCAAAAGTTAGGCTGGCAAATCCTTGCTCATTAGTCACAGCTTCCAGTGCGCAGTCGCTCTGTACATTTACCAAAGTCTGGCTTGCCTGAAATCCCCCCGATCCGGAGCTGCCTGTATTCACAGGCATCATGCTGGTGCAGCTGGTCACCACATTCAGCACCTGC
This sequence comes from Bacteroidetes bacterium UBA7692, assembly GCA_002482725.1. GTDB lineage: Bacteria > Bacteroidota > Bacteroidia > Chitinophagales > LD1 > UBA7692. The sequence continues at coordinate 8,574 of DLGO01000076.1, forward strand.
ACTTTTGCATTTTGCAGCCATCCGTCAGTTTCCGCATCTTTTACCCACACTATCAGTTTCCGCTTTCTTTTCGACAGAGATATAGTGCCTATATCATGCTTTGCATTTTTTACTTCCAGTTCTATTGTGTCGGTCAGGTAGCCGTCACTTTCTATTATCACCTTTTGTTTTTTGCCGGCTATTTTGGTAGCATATACTTCTGCAAAGTATCCGCTACCATTGGTTTTTTCACTTACTTCATCATCATTCATGTGTATGTACGCTGGTATGCCCATCCCTGTTTCCCCATCTATCACACGGCCTGTCACTTCACTTTGTCTTTTCAGTATTATTTCTCCCATCGGGTACTGCTCCCCATAGTACATCACTTTTATCTTTTTGGAAGTATTTGTGGCAATTACATAAGGCTCATACCCCTTCTTCGAAATGTACATGCCCCTTACAGGCCCTGTAGGCTGCATCGTAGTGCTGTTGTATAATATGGGTAATTCGGTAAATTCAAAGCCACCTCCCAGATTGGTATGTACATTACGGAATGTATAGTCGGTCGCAGCAATAGCTCCGGTGTTCAGGTTGTTTTGCAGCGCTTTTTCAGAGGCGTTTGTAACGGTGCCTGTGTATAGTCTATGTACGTTGGTATAGCTGTATTTGCTTTCCAGCCCTACGTATGCTCCTTCTATAGGCTTGTTGTTATTATCGCCGTCCAGCACGCGGCCAAAGAGCCTCGGCATTTTTGGTTTTATATCCCAGTTCCGCTTCTCTATGTTATAAGCGTATGCACTCATGGCATCTGCGTATGGTGCGGTAGTGCTTAGCGCATATTTTATTGGGGTTACTTGTGTTTGTGGTGCCGAGCCAGAAGCGTGTATCAGTTCCGGTGTAGTATATTCATAGTTGTACTTATCATCTTTATTCATTTCGAAGTAGATGTAGTACTCATACTGCCCCCCGAAATATACATCGCAGTAAACCACCCTTCTGAAACGTGCTATACCATTGCCGTTGGTCATAGTAGACGCCACTACTTCCATTCCTTTTATCGTTTTCCCGTCATCGCCTTCTTCCGGCATTCCCATACCATCTTCTTTGGGGAAAACATCAGAGCTGGCGATCGTCTTGCGCAACAGGTAGGTCTTTACGCCCACCAGGTTTTCTGTACTTACCTGTAGCGGCGGTTGGTTATTGCCCCAAAACTTCTTTGGCCCCAGGTGCGCCTGAAACTCCTGCGTGCGGGCCACGCACAGCACATTGGGGCTGTTTATGTTCAGTTGCTTGCTGAAATCAAAAAGCTGCACAGGTTGCGTATAGAAATAACCTTGCGGTCCCTCTATGCGGATACAGGCAAACACAAAAGTGTTATCATAAACTGTAGCCTTGGTAGTCTTTGTTATCGTGCCTCCCGCTGCAGCTTTTATAGAGGCATCCAGCATAGTAACCGACCCACCCTCACCAAACGGGTATTCATTTATAAAGCTGAAGCTGAAATTTCCGCTTGCATCTGTTTTAGTGGTGGCTGCTACCGAGCTTAGTGCCTTGCCTCCGTTTTTGGATAGCACAATTCCATCGTTGCTGTTCAGCTCATATTGTGGCACATTGCCCAGGTCCATTGTCCCACCAATCGGTGAATAGGTGCCATCATCCAGTTTCTGAAAGTATTTTACCACCAGCGATATATTGGCATTGCTCAGCGAGTATTTCTTTGTTTCGCCGGGGTCGCCGTATATGTATTTCAGGTTGCCGTTCAGCGTGGCAGTTGGCGAAAAAAGCATATCTCCATTATATTTTAATCCATCAAGGCTATTGCTTCCAAAAGTGAAAGGATTGCCCGCATTGTTCGTGCCTCCAAGATTAGGCGACGTAATCGGAGGGTTGAAAACATTGGTAGGTATATTTACATTGGTATTTGTATAGTTGATTTGGGTTACGGGTGCCTTGTAGGTAAACCAACAAGCTTCGCTGTAGCCGCCATTTTTGAATTGTGTGCTGTTATTGGTATCCCGCGCTTTTACCCTCCACACATACTTTTTACCGGGTATTAGTTGTGGTAGCGCATTGGTATATACCAGCACGTTTTGCGCGCGCAGGGTATTGGCATATAGCGTAGGGAAAGCCGTATTCTTTATTACATCATTGGGGTTTAGAGTGTTGGGTACTTCTTTCAGGGTAAATTCATATTCCACAGTGCCGGGTGATGTTGCCGGAGGTGACCAGCTGAACACTACATTTTGTGGTGTGCTTACTGCTATATCATTACCACAGGTAGGTTGTATAGCAAATGGCGGGTCGATATAGTTTAGCTGAAACGGAACAGTGCATCCTGTGCCATCCATCGATAGGGGCGCGCTTGTATTATAGTCCAGTGCCTTTACGCAGATAGTATATCCCCCTTCTGGCAGCGTTTGGTTCTGCATCAGTTCATTCTTGGTAATACGCGTGAGCACCACATTATTGGCATCAAAGTACGAGCGCGTTTGGTTATCGCTGAAGTCTATTCGCTTAAACTCCCCCGGGTTAAGTGTTATAGGCTGTGCGGGCCTGTATCCTGACATGGTGGTAGCGCTTACTCCGTTATCGCTGCTGATGCGTACCCATAGCTTCACTTGCTGTGTAGTGCCTGATATATTGTTCAGCGTTAGTATCAGTTTGTTAGGCTGGTCCATATATGCCGACAGGTATGGGGCAAATGGCGGTAACACTTGGGTGTTTACCAGTATCTGTGTTTGTGCAGTACACCTGATTCCAACTATTACAAGACCGGCTAGCAGTATTTTCTTTATTGTAGAGAGCGACATAAAAGATACTTTTATGATGATATTATTTGTTAATTTGGAGCAGCAGGATTGTAGAACAATATACACAAGATTTAATTGATATATTAAACCAGTAGTATAGCTGGTCTCCTTAGATACAAATTTATCGGTTATGCGGCACAGGCTATTGTTATTGTCGGCCTTTTTGTGATAGAATACACACGGGAAAATTATCGGTGAAGCAATATTAAAATATTGTTAATCAGCGTATTGAAGCCAATATTTCGTGATTAATTAGATATCCCACGTCCTAATCTGCACTTTTAGATACTTCTCATTGACCATTTATGGGAAAATAAAGTTAGAGGTACAATATGAACCGTTTAAACATAGTTAATTTATACCCTTTATCTCATTTCCATATAATGCCCCGCTTATGTGGAAATATATCTGCAAAAACACGGTATTAATGCGAACACTTTGTATTTTTACGCAAATCATACAAAAAAACATCTCACACTAAATGAAATTAAAATTCTACTCACTTGTAGCCTTTTCTACAGCTACAGCACTTATGCTTTTAAATATTAAGCCGGCAACTTCCAATCAGGCTCAGTTTGTTCCGGGTCGCTCAGGAGATACTAAAACAAACCTTACATGTGCTACGTCAGGATGTCACAGCAACTTGGGGGCTGCTCAAAATGGCGATGCTATTTTTGATATAAGGTTCAGCAATACAAATGTTACCTCTTCTACACTGTATGTGCCGGGACAGCAGTACACTACCGCGGTTCTTATTAAAACGCCTACTTTATCTGCTAATCAGAGATATGGATTTAGTTTGTCTGCTTTAACTGCTTCTAAAACAAACGGAGGTACTATAACTGTTACAGATGCAGTTAATACCGGCAAAAGCACCTTCCAGAGCGTAGATTATATCGGTCATTTAAATGCTAAAAACAATATTAAATCATGGGCATTCAAATGGACTGCTCCGCCAGCATCTGCAGGTCCTATCACATTTTATGCTACCGTAAACCTTGCAAACGGTAACGGAAACGAAGCCGGCGATTCTATTTACAGCAGGGCAATTACCATCAATCCTGATGGAAGTGTTGGTGTTAATGAAGTAAGTTCTATCGCAGGTCTGCAGATATACCCTAACCCGGTTAGCAATTACCTGAACATCAGCTACAGCTTGATGGAAAATGCACGTGTAGCGGCGGAACTGGTAGCTATGGATGGCAAGCTGGTAAAAAGCTTTGATGCTACCGAACTAACAACAGGCAACCATACTGCAAAATTCGATGTACAGGATATACCTGCTGGCAGCTACCTTTTGCGTGTTAATGCAAATGGCAAGTCGGTAGTTAAACATGTTTTCAAAATCTAGAAATGAGAAAACTGATTGTCGCAGTCGTAACGGTAGTGTTTTTTGCAATTGCGTCTTGTTCTAAAGACAAGGCAGCCAAGCCCACAGATTCTGTAGTAGTATGCGACTCCATCGGCTATACTTATGCTCTGCATGTAAAGCCAATATTAGATAACAATTGCTCTATTGCAGGTTGTCATGGCTCAGTAGGCTATCAGGACAATGTGCAACTGCATGATTATGCAACTTCGAAAAGCGCATTTGAAACTTCAGATGTTATCTGTACGGTAAAATGGGAAACCGGTTGCAGCCAGATGCCTTCAGGTGGCAGCAGATTAGAGGATTCTTTGATCACCGTTTTAGAGTGCTGGAAAAATAATGGATACCCTCAATAAACTTTAAGAGCGAATATCTATCCAACCTTTCAGATAGTTATTCGCTCTTAACTTTAGTAAGGAGTACTCAAAAAAATAGTTTATGAAAGCTTTTCTGTCATTTGTTCTTAGTGCTACTGCGCTTTTCTGTGCTGCTCAGGATGTAGCCTATTCTTCTACTAATGGCAAAGTACATTTTTATTCAAAAACCCCATTGGAGGATATTGAAGCGATTACCCAAAAGGCAATTTTTGTTGTGTATGCCGGCAGCAGAAAGGTGCAGGCAAAAATTCCGATGAACACTTTCCAGTTTAGCCAAAAGCTAATGCAGGAACACTTCAACGAAAACTATGTGGAAAGCGACAAATTCCCCTATGCAATTTTCAATGGCACTATAGAAGAAAATATTGACCTTGCCAAAGATGGAGAGTATGACATTACGATTAAAGGCACTTTCGATCTGCATGGCGTAAAACAGGAGCGTGTCATCAAAGGCAAGCTAACTGTAAAAAATGGCGAGCCTGCCCTTGGCTCAGCGGCTTTTGATGTAAAGCTGGCAGATCATAAGATTAAAATTCCCAAAGCCGTATTCCTTAACATTGCAGAAGTAATTAAAATAGACCTGGAGTTTACCTTGGCTAAATACATACCCAAAAAGTAGTGTGTTGGTTGTTGTGCTTCCGGGCAATATCTTTTCTATGAAGTTTTTTTACACAGTTCTATTAGGCGTATGCAGCGCTGGTGTTTTTGGTCAGGGTATTATAGATGAAATTGCAGAGTCAGAGGCGCCCAAAAGCGAACCTGTTACAGCTACCTTTAAAAGCACGCGCCTCTTGCATGGCCATACTGTAGAAATGACAAAGCCCAATGCATTGGACTTCAGGATTGCACACCGCTTTGGCGACATGGCCACTCCGGGTACTAATGTGCATACACTTTTTGGTTTATATAGCGCGGCAGACATTGCTTTCACTTTCGACTATGGTATCAACAAGGACCTGTCTGTAGGCTTGGGCTGGAACAAAGGAACAGTGTACAGGGAGAGCTGGTTTGGCAATGTCAAATACAAAGTGCTGAAACAAACTAAAGACTTCAAAATACCACTTACCATTACACTATTGGCGCAAGGTGCAGTTACCGGAGTTAAAAGGCAAAACAGCCTACCATCCAGTTTGGAGTACCTGCCAAAATGGTACAACAGGTTTAGTTATACCGTACAAGCCATGATAGCAGTTAAAGCTACCGATTGGCTAAGCATACAGCTTACACCTTCGTTTGTGTGGCGTAACTTTGTTACCTCCAACGATAAGAATGGCCTGTTTGTACTGGGTCTTTCTGCACGTGCTAAGGTGAGCAAGAGATGTGCTATCGTATTTGAATACTTCCAGCCGATTACCCGGAACAATGCCACTTTCCGCCAATACTTCCCTATGCTGCGCGGTATAAAAAATGCGGGATATTATGCACCGCTCAATCTCGGCTTCGAAATAGAAACCGGTGGTCACGTATTTCAGATCAACCTTACCAATACCGCAGGATTATTGGAGCAGGATTACCTGGCATACAACCCCAATAGCTGGGCACAGGGCCAGTTTCGTCTTGGCTTTTGCATCGCGCGTACTTTCCAGTTTGGCAAGGGTATAAATCCTTGGACAGGTCGCTACAAGAAGAAAGTTAGGGAAGAGAAGAAAGCTAAAGACAGCTAATTCGTCCATTATAAGAGATTATCCCACAGCCCCATTTCAAAACATAGAGTAGCCAAGCTACGCTACACAGGTATATAGAGGTAACTTTATATTACAACAGATACGTGTGCCATGTTTTACGAATTCCTTACGCCGATTGATACCGAGCTTATTTTTGGAGAAGCAATTTTTCATCCAAATCAGATAGGCTCACATATAAAAATCTATGGCGGTACCGAAGTGGAACTGCACGATTTTCATATAGCGCTTATTGGTGTCATGGACGACCGGAACACCCTGCTGAATGAGGGATGTGCTACAGCGGCTACCGAACTGCGCCAGCAGTTATACTCACTATACCTGCCAAGCAAACACGAGTTCAAGGTGCTCGACCTGGGCAACATACTCCCGGGCGCATCTTCCCGCGACACATACTTTGCGCTGGCATCGGTAGTGCTTAAGCTGGTTACGCACAAAGTAATTCCTATCATAGTGGGTGGGGGGCACGACCTCACCTATGGTCAATACCTGGGCTATCAGGACCTGCAGGGCATGATAAACGTGGTAAATGTAGACGAGAAAATAGATATGGGCAGCAGTCCCGAGGAGCCGATACACGCAGGTTCTTTCATTATGCGCATGCTTACCCACCAACCAAATTATCTGTTCAATTACAGCCATCTGGGGTACCAGACTTATCTGAACGACCCTGCTGCTATGGACACTCTGGAGAGTCTTAACTTCGATTGCCACAGGTTGGGTATCCTGCAACATAGCATAGATGAGATAGAGCCGATAATGCGTGATGCCAATATGGTCTCCATTGATATGAGCTGCCTCCGCATGAGCGATTTTCCGGCACATGCCCAAGCCTCCCCACATGGGTTCTATGGCGAAGAGCTTTGCCAGATTACGCGCTATGCAGGCCTTAGCGACAAAGTCAGCTCTATCGGCTTCTACGAAATGAATCCGCGCTATGATAAGGACGAACAAAGCACACAGCTGCTGGCCCACGCTGTTTGGTACTTTATCGAAGGCTATTATAACCGAAAAAATGATATACCTACTGAAAGCTCAGACTATATCAGGTTCGTAGTTAAGCTGGAAGAGGTGGACCACGAACTCATCTTTTGGAAGAGCAAGCTTACTGACCGCTGGTGGATGGAATTGCCCTATCAGGCAAATTCCAAATTCGACCGAAATCAATACCTGGTGCCATGCACCTACGCAGATTACGAAATGGCCTGTAAAGAAGAACTTCCCGATAGGTGGATGAAAGTGTTTACACGCCTTGCTTAATTCTTATTAAATCTTTTTAGCAATAAATTTTCAAGGGCTATTTAAACCTTGCTGTCACCGCTATATCATATACGCATTGATAACAAGTTAAATTCAATAGTATGAAAACGACAATTGCAGCTTTGGCCCTTGGTATTGGAATCTTATTTACAACAGAAGCAAATGCGCAGCACGGCCCTCGTGGTGGCAGGGGGGAGCAAGCCCATCAGCACCATAGAATCCAAAACGGTGTGCGCCATGGAGACTTAACACGCCGTGAAGCTGCTAAACTAAAAGCGCAACAAGCACACATAAGGCAAGAGAAGCATATTGCAAGGGCAGATGGATATATAAGCCCTGCAGAGCGCGCACATATCAATAGTATGCAGGATAGGGCCAGTGCCAACATCTACTGCAAAAAGCATAATGGACGAGGAAGATTTTAATTGGTAAAGTTAGTTGGTCAGTTAGTAAAAACAGAAAAGCCACTCAATTGAGTGGCTTTTCTGTTTTAGTCATGTTCTGTTTATTTATCAGAACCTGCTTTATATCCCGGATGCGGAGATGGTGGGTTGCTTTCACCTTGCTCGCCATCGTTAGCATATCTGAATTCTACTTTGCGCGATTGTTTGCGCTCTATTTCACTCTTGCCTGCGTTAGATTTTTTACCACCTTCATATTTCACTATAAAGCGGTCACGGCTTATTCCGTATTTCTCTACCAGGTAGTCAGATACTTTCTGAGCACGGTTCCAACCTAGTTGCTCATTGTATTTCTGGTCGTTTTTGCTTTCGTCATAGCCTGTCATAACCAATTTCATGTCAGGACAGTTTTGCATACGCTCGGCCACTTGGTGCAATGAGCCTAAGTAACTAGGATCTATATAATATTTGTCTGCATCGAAGTATACGCCAGGCAACTCTATTTTAGAGCAGTCACCACTACCACCACGTTTACGTTTCTTACCTGCATTCAATCCGTTTTTGCCGCCGCTACCATTAGCGCCGCCTGTAGTGTCACTACCATCTACACCTGTGCCATCTGCACCATCACCAAATATCATCAGGTCACCATCTTCTGCGTTATCGCAGCATGGGTTAGGTGGTATTTGTGCTACGCCAAACTGGTCTACAGGATAGCCCGGAGGAGAGTAAGGTTCTTTATCATCACAATCAAGTATTCCGTCTTTATCGCTATCCAACATTACGCCTTTCACGTCAACAGGGCAGCCTTTTCTGCTTACCGGTTCTTTATCCAATTTATTGGGAACACCGTCTTCATCATCATCTTTAAATGCATCGGCTATGATTTTGTCAGGATTAACCTCCGCTAACTTCTTGTACGTGTGATCCATAGGGTTCAACCAAAACATTGGCTCTGTGCGGTTTTTGCCAAGGTGAATGTTTACACTTACAGAGGTATAGGAGATAACATCATTATCACGTGTGAAGCCTGAGTACTCATCCTGTGTCCAGCGATAACCATCCAATACGTCACTATTAACTATTGAAACTTTTTGCTCCAGTGACAAAGTAACCCATTTGGAAACGTGGAAGCCAATACCGGCACCAACTGTAAACACTGGCAGGAACTGATAGTTCTTAAATCCTGTAACGTTGGTTTCGCGGTCAGCATCAGATTCATATTTGCCATCGAAAAGCTTGTTAAGCACTTTCATGGTTTCTTTGCGCCTGTCCAGATTCTGGTTTACAGGGGGAGTCCCTGTAGCGCTGGAGCCCAGGTTATAAACCCCTAAAGCTTCAGTAAAATCATACATTTTACCATTTGCATCCAATGCATCTAGAGTAGTCCTGCTGAAAATACCTCCTGCTCCTATAACCGCATATATATTTACCAGGTTTCTTTCCTTATGGAAACGGATATTTCCCAAATTAATAACACCTTGTATTGCTGCTTCGTGGCTTATGGTGCGGTAATTATAGAAGAAATAACCCCTGTTAGCCTTAGGTATAGAATCTGAAGTAGTAGTTATTCCGCCGGTGGTTGTTTTGTACACACCATCATAGTAATTAGTGCGCTTGTCATATCTGCCGTTAAGCGCCTGATTAAAACGCAAGTTGAAGTCGGGCGCAAAATTAAGCCCTGTCATGTATCCAAACTGATATTGGAAACGAAGAGAGAAAACATATCCCAAAGCTTTGCGCACTGTTACGCCGGCACCGAAATTTTGCCATGGGCGTGAAAGGCGTGGGCTAACGTCCCCGCTTATGAATGACAAACCAAAATTAAGGCCAAGCTCCCACTGATCTTTTGGTTTTGCAGGGTATCTGTACTTATTTTCTTTATATGCTTTCTGTTGAAGCTCTTTCTTTTTTCCCTTTTGAAATGCCGCTGAATCCTCATCATAAGAGGGCATTAAGGGTGTGCTAACAGCCTTTCTGTCGTAAAAGTTATACTCCTTCGCGTCAATATCAGGTTTCATGAACTGAGTCTGATTTTGGCTGTCTTTGCTTTTGGTTTTTGTGGAGTCTGCTGCGCTATATGCAAATACAGAAACCGACGCCAAAAGCGAGCTTGAGAAAAGTAGTATTTTAGCTACGGATGTAAAATTGGCCATAGTCAATATAAGTATAAATTTGAATTGATAAACTCTTGAATCATCAAAAATATCAAAATATACCACTTTAAGAAATATAAATTGATTGATAACCATTAATTAATCAACAAATTGCCCATTAAATACTCCATTTAACACTACAATGCCTCCTTTGCAAAACGTTTAATAATTTGATAACCAATACCTGCGCAATATTTGCCTCAAAGAAGAAGCAACAGACAGGCTGAAGATAATTTTTCTATCCAGAAATCTTTTTTGAAAAAGCAGTCGGGTTTAGTGGTTCTTTAAAAAAGTATGATTGATATCCGGATAGTAGTTCAGTAACATGATGCTAACTGTTTGAGGGGCAATAAGGTCCACGTTGAATGTGAAAAGGATTTTGGGGCAATCATCCACTGACAGCATCAATTATTAAATTCTTTTCACATAAAGGTTGCAAGGTTTAACCTTTTTTCTATTTTCGACTGCCTTTTATTTAAGAGATAATAACACTTTGTTAATTAGATAAAAGGCAATCAAAAAATCAAACAGACAGAATGAGAAAGTATTTACTACTCCTTGCAAGCTTGTGCCTTGCAGTCACGGGGCTTTTAGCACAAACCAAAACCATTTCAGGTAAGCTTACCGATCAGTCCACCAAAGAGCCGTTGATAGGAGCAAGCGTTACTGTAAAAGGTACCACCATTGGAACCGTTACCGATGTCGATGGAAAATTCAAGCTGGAGGTTCCTGAAAATTCTAAAACAGTTGTAATATCCTACATCGGTTACAATTCAAAGGAGGTTTCGGCAAACTCAAACTTCAACAACATGTCTCTTGAGGCTAGCTACATAGAAGGTAGTGAAACTGTGATTACATCTACGAGGGTTAGTGAAAAACTGAAAGAAGCCCCGTTGCAAATCGAAAAAATGACTTCAAGGGAAATCAAAGGTGCTGCTTCAGGAGATTTCTATCAGAGTCTGGGAAACTATAAAGGTATAGATATTGTCACCACATCTGCAGGGTTTAAGGTTATTAATCTTAGGGGCTTCAGCGATACACGCTCCCTTAGGGTTAAGCAATACATTGATGGCGTGGACAATGAATCTCCGGGATTGAACTTCCCGGTGGGCAACCTGGTGGGTGCCAACGATTTGGATCTTGACAACATCGAGGTTATTTCTGGCGCAGCATCTGCGCTATATGGCGCAAACGCCATGCAAGGGGTTATTTCTATGACCACCAAAAATCCATACGACCACCAAGGGCTTTCCATACAATTGAAAGGTGGTTACTCCACAGCACCAGGCCCTATGTACGATGGACAGTTCCGCTATGCACAGGCTTTTGGAAAGGAGAAGAAGTTTGCATTCAAAATTACAGGAGCCTATAGCTACGTAAAAGATTGGCAGGCAAAGGATAGTACATTCAATACTTATGGCGATATTGATACTGTTGGCCTGCCTACCAATGTCAATGTAAGCTCAGTTATACGTAAACTGAAAGAAGAGCCTTACGGTCCCGGTACAGATATCACCCAGGAAGATCACGATAACTACGAAGCATTCAACGCATGGTTCGACTTTAACCCATGGGCTAACCCGGGCAAAGTGAAAATTAAGGCGCCGGGATACAGGGAGCCACTTATAGCGGACTACAACTCCAAGAGCATGAAACTTGCAGCATCGTTTCACTACCGCTTTAAGCCGGATCTGGAATTGATAGCCTCATATAAATTCGGTTACGGAACTGCTGTTTACCAATCAGCTACCCGTTACCAAATAAAGGACTTTACCTTCCATCAGCCTAAAATAGAGTTGAGGGGAAAAAACTTTAAGGTAAGTGTTTATGGGGCTATTGAAGATGCCGGAAAATCGTATAACCTTGGTGTAACAGGCGCTTACATAACCCGTGCAGGCATCCAGAATGAAGTGGTAAAACAGTTCATTACCTCTTATAAAGACTCTATCGAAAAAATCATAGGCTCTTCGCTAAAGGATTGCGCAGATTGCGTAGGCTCCGAGCAGCAAGCCGGTGTTAAAGCGCAGGCTTTTGCACAGGCATACAAAGCGGCAATGGAAAAATTCTATCAGCCAGGCACTAAACAATTTGATTCTCTGTTTCAACAGTTTACATCTGATGCTAATTCACTTACAGGGACTAAATTCTTTGATAAATCAATGTTCTTTCATGTAGACGGACAATACAATTTTGATTTTATAAAAGCGGTAGACCTTTTAGCGGGTGCATCATACAGGATTTATCTTCCTAATTCAAGAGGCACAATCTTCTCTGATACCGGTAATGTAAGGTACAAAGTTCAGGAAGTTGGCGGATTTATACAGGCCTCCAAAAAACTATTCAAAGACAGGCTTAAATTGATAGCCTCTGTACGTTTGGATAAGAACTCTAACTTCCCTGTTCAGTTCTCTCCTCGAATAAGTGCAGTATATACTCAAAAGAACCATACGTTCAGGTTCTCTGCATCCAGGGCCTTCCGTATACCTACCTTGCAGGAGCAGTATCTTTACCTTCAACTGGGCGACAACTTTTTGGTGGGCAACCTGAAGGGATATGGCACCCAGTACACTCAAAACTCGATTACCACACTTGATTCGCTTACCGACTTCTATACAATAGACCAGTTGCGCAATCAGTATCCTGAGTATTACAACCTGAAAACAATTAATGTAAAGCCACTGAAAACAGAATTGGTAACAACATTTGATTTGGGATGGAGGGGTGAATTCATGAAAAAGCTGTTTATAGATGTTACAGCCTATTTCAGTTACTACCAGCGCTTCCTTGGATTTACCAGGATTGCAGTGCCACTTAGCGGTAAAGCAGGTGAAGAATCCGGGTTAAATGATATATACTCAAGCTTAGGTGACAACAATGATACAATCAACTACAAACCATTACAACTATATGTTAACCTTGAAAAAGGAGTTCCTTCCTGGGGTGCTAATATCAGCGTACAATATTTTGTAGGGCATGGTATTACACCATACATCAACTATACTTATGCTGATTTGTATGATAAGCCTTTAACCGGAAATGGAGTATTGCAACTTACCGGTTTCAATACGCCAAACCACAAAATTAATATAGGAGTTACAGCCTCTAAGGTGTGGAAAGGGTTGGGCTTTGGCGCTAACTTTAAATGGGTTCCTGATTACGAATGGCAGGCTCCGTTTGGCAATGGAACTATCAAAAGCTATCATACGCTTGACTTGCAGGTTAGCTACGAAATTGATAAAGCATACAGTACATTCCGCTTGGGAGGCGCCAATATTTACAACAGAAAATACCAGTCGGCTATAGGTGCTCCATATATAGGGGGCTCGTATTACGCCACCTGGACCTTCGACTTCAATAAGTTTGTAAAGAATTAATAGAGAATAGATTTTAATCAGATTGGGAGGGCAAAAAAGCTCTCCCAATTTTTTTATATGCCTTCAGAGGAATATTGTATAGAGGTATGACAGTAGATAGTATTATATTAGCTATGTAACATTTGTCTTTGAATTAGCGTTTTAACAGAACTAACATTTCAGCCGTCATTGATTAATTCTATTCAAAAATTCTTTCTATCGAAGTATACCTTCCAAAATTCATTTGAAGAAAAGCGGGTTACTTTTTTGGTGTACATGACGCTAATGGCATTTGTCATGCATCTGGTCTACGGATATTCGCACATTTTTTTAGGGAAAGATTTGTACTTCACTTTAGGTGATCTTCTTGGTTTGGCTGGCATAGTGGGTGCATTGTTTTTGCTTTATCGGGGTAACAGTCAGGTTGCAGGTATAAGTATATTAGTAGGTATCAGCGCAACTATTTTTATAAATAACGTTGTTGGCGATAGTAGGGCTGTGGGACAGCTTGATTTTACCCGCCTCTATATCAGTACCACCGAAATGTTGTTGCTGGGATATGTATCTATTCTGTATATCAACAAACGAGAAGCCTTTCTTTTGTTTGGATTATGGTGTGTACTCCTGCTTACTGCACATTTTATCGCACTACTTGGTAATCCCGACACCTATTCGGCCAACAGATTTTATCCTTACTTCTATTTTATCGGACTTTTAAGCATAATTGTTGGTGCTTTTATTTCGGGGTTTTTCGCGCTCGGTTATATTCAGGAGATGCTAAACTCTAATGAAGAGTTTGCCAAAAAAATTGCTACTGCCAATGAAGAACTGGAGACAAAAGTGTCGGAGCGCACCAGGGAATTAAAATCAATTAATAGGAGCCTGGAGGAATTTGCTTATGCGGTAAGCCATGATCTTAAAGAGCCATTGCGCACGATGAGTGGTTATTTTTCACTCACCAAAAGAGTATTGAAGGCAAAAGGAATAACTGATGATGAGGTAGATCTTTTCCTTACCCAAGGTGTCAGGAGTGCCCAAAGAATGGATAATCTTATACAGGATATTCTGGCATTTTCTAAGTTAAGCATGTACGATAGGCAGGCAACAGAAGTGGATCTGAATAAAGTGGTGGAAATTGTAAAAGACAGATTGGCCAAAACAATAGAAGATACCGGTACCAGAATTGAAATTGAAAAATTGCCGGTGGTGATGGGTGAAGATGTGCTCCTTACACAACTTTATCAGAATTTAGTGTCAAATGCTATTAAATACAAGAGTTCGACAGAATCACCAGTGTTAAGGATTGGAGTAGTTAATCACGACGAGGGTACACAGTTTTATGTTAAGGATAACGGTATTGGCATTGCTCCCAAACACTTCGATTCAATCTTCAAAGTTTTTCAACGGTTGCATAGTACCGAAAATGATTTTGAAGGAAATGGTATAGGGTTGGCTATGTGCAAAAAGATAGTAGAGATGCATCATGGTAAGATATGGGTAGATTCTGCAGAAGGGAATGGAAGTACATTCAGTTTTACCCTCGGCACATCAGGAAAGCTCAATTTAAGTTAGGCATTTGTAATCCTGATGATGGACTGTATTCACTAAATTTTCTTTTAGGCTAAATTTAAAGCAGCTATTGCCTGTTTGTTGTCCAACAATCCCCTATTTTAGCTTTTCCAAAAAAAGTAATAATAATTATGCGCGTAGCGGTAGTTGGTGCCACCGGGTTGGTGGGCAGTAAAATGTTAGAAGTTCTGGCCGAACGGAATTTTCCTGTTTCTGAAATAATACCTGTAGCTTCTGAGAAGTCAGTTGGTAAGAAGGTGTCTTTTAAGGGAAAGGAGTTTACAGTTGTAAACTGGGAAACTGCCATTGCTGCTAAACCTGCCATTGCTATTTTTAGCGCGGGTGGGTCTACATCCAAAGAACTGGCGCCAAAATTTGCTGAGGCGGGCATTTATGTAATAGACAATTCATCTGCATGGCGCATGGAGGCGGGCATACCGTTGGTTGTACCTGAAGTAAATGCAGATAAGCTTACAGCTACAGACTTTATAATTGCTAACCCTAATTGCTCTACCATTCAAATGGTTGTTGTGCTAAAACCATTGCATGACAGGTACAAAATAAAACGTGTAGTGGTTAGTACATATCAAAGTGTTACAGGTACAGGCAAAAAGGCGGTTGATCAGTTGTTTAACGAACGCGCAAATGTAGAGGGTGAAAAAGTATATCCATATCAGATAGACCTGAACCTGATACCGCAGATTGATGTGTTTCTTGATAATGGATACACCAAAGAAGAAATGAAAATGGTGAATGAAACCCGTAAAATAATGGGTGATGAGAGTATTCGTGTAACAGCTACTACAGTCCGTGTTCCTGTGATAGGGGGGCATAGCGAAAGCGTAAACATAGAATTTGAACAGGATTTTGACCTTGCCGAAGTGCGCAGTATATTAGAGTCGGCTCCGGGGGTAGTGGTTTATGATGACATTAAGAATTTGAAGTATCCAATGCCAATATTGGCGCATGACAAAGATGAAACTTTTGTTGGAAGAATGCGCCGCGATGAGTCTCAGGACAATACGCTCAATTGCTGGATAGTAAGCGATAACCTGCGCAAAGGGGCAGCAACAAATGCAGTGCAGATAGCAGAGCACTTGCTGGAAAAGGGATTAATTAGTAAATAAGGAAGATATAAAGTGAAGAATGCACTGGTGCTTGGGGCAGGTGGCTTTATCGGAAGCCATCTTGTAAAAAGGCTGAAAGCCGAGGGCTTTTGGGTAAGAGGTGTGGATCTTGTTTATCCTGCATTTTCATCTAGTGTGGCCGATGAATTTATAATTGGCGATTTACGAAATCAGGACTTTTGCGGGCAGATATTCGACCGTAGTTTCAACCATGTATATCAGTTGGCAGCAGATATGGGTGGCGCGGGGTATCTGTTTACAGGCGACAATGACGCGGATGTTATGTTTAACTCGGCTCAGATAAATCTAAATGTAGCAAGCATGTGCAGGAAGCATGAACCTGAAATGCTTTTTTATTCTTCTTCTGCATGTGTATACCCTAAAGAGAATCAACAAAATCCGGCGGACCCTAACTGTGTGGAAACCTCAGCCTATCCTGCCAACCCCGATGGAGAATATGGGTGGGAGAAATTGTTTAGCGAGCGCATGTACCACTCCTATCACCGCAACTATGGTCTTAATGTTCGCATAGCTCGGTTTCACAATATATTTGGCCCTGAAGGTACTTGGCGCGGTGGCAAAGAGAAAGCGCCTGCTGCACTATGTAGAAAAATTGCACAAGCGGATAATGGTACCAATATTGAGGTGTGGGGCGATGGATTGCAAACTAGGTCTTTCCTTTATATAGACGATTGTATAGAAGGCATCCGTAGGCTGGCTGAAAGCGATTATGTACACCCCCTTAATATTGGTAGCAATGAATTGATATCCATTAATGATTTGGCGAAAATGATTATTGGGTTTTCGGGCAAAAAGTTGAGCATAAATAACATATCAGGGCCTACCGGTGTGCGGGGTAGAAACTCCGACAATACTTTAATTGCTTCAACGCTTCACTGGCAGCCCACTTACCCGCTGCGACGGGGCATGGAACAGACCTATAAATGGATTAAACAAATGACTGAAAAAGCTAAAGTCCAAACATATCTTTAGCCAGTATTGTATTTCTATTAAAACTTTGCTTCTTTGCGTCCACGCAATCAATAAAATAAAGCACCAAGGCAGTGAATCAACCATTTTCATATATACATCCTCAGGCAGAACTTGCGGATAATGTTGTTGTTGAACCTTTTGTAAGTATCAGCAAGGATGTAGTGATAGGCGAAGGAACCTGGATAGGTTCGCACGTAACAATAATGGAAGGGGCGCGAATAGGCAAAAATTGCAAGATATTCCCGGGTGCTGTTATTTCTGCAGTGCCACAGGACCTTAAATTTAAAGGTGAAAAGAGCGAGGTACATATTGGCGACAATGTGGTAATACGTGAATATGTCACCATAAACAGGGGTACAGAGAATACAAGAAAAACGGTGGTAGGGCAGAATACCCTGCTAATGGCCTATGTCCACGTAGCACATGACTGCATAATCGGCAAAAATTGTGTACTGGCAAATAACGTAAACTTGGCGGGCCACGTAGAAATAGGTGATTTCGCTATTTTGGGTGGAGGAGTAAACATCCAGCAGTTTTGCAAGGTGGGTCGCCACTCTATACTTTCTGGCGGTACACTGGTAAATAAAGATATACCTCCTTATGTACGCGCGGCGAGGCATCCAACCTGCTATGCTGGTGTTAATAGCATAGGTTTGAGAAGAAGGGGTTTTTCTACAGAGGCCATCAATTCTATTCTGGAAATTTACCGTATTCTATATGTAAGGGGCTACAACGTAACTAATGCTTTGAATGTAATTGAAGCCGAAATACCTGCAACTGCAGAAAAAGATGAAATAGTGGGTTTTGTTCGCGAAAGCGTCCGGGGCATCATGAAAGGTTTCAATAGCCGTACCAATGAAGATTGAC
Source organism: Bacteroidetes bacterium UBA7692 (assembly GCA_002482725.1). Lineage (GTDB taxonomy): Bacteria > Bacteroidota > Bacteroidia > Chitinophagales > LD1 > UBA7692. The sequence goes on from DLGO01000076.1 coordinate 26,520, forward strand.
GTACAGAACGTTGGTAAAAAGTATGGCAAACAGTGGGTTTTCCGAAACCTGAATAAACTCTTGCTTCCCAAACAAACGTATGCCATAACCGGGCCAAATGGATGTGGAAAGTCTACTTTGCTAAAAACAATGGCTGGAATGCTAACCCCAAACGAGGGTAAAATTCTATACTACAATCAAGAAGTATCAATTACGGAGGAGGAAATTCATAAATATCTTACCTTTTGTGCACCATATATGATGTTGCCGGAAGAATTGACACTTTCTGAGCTACTTTATTTTCATGATGAATTCAGGCCTTTTGAAAGTATAAGCATTAAGGAGCTCATCAGGATGTTGGAAATTGATGGGAATAAAGAAATACGAAACTGTTCCAGCGGCATGAAACAGAGAATAAAATTGGCACTATCTGTTTTTACCAAAACAGAAATAGTAATGTTGGATGAGCCAACATCTAATTTTGATAAAAGGTGGATAGAATGGTACCAGGAAATAATTGCTACCGTTCATAATCATAAGACCTTGATTATATGCTCTAACCTGGAAGATGAATATACCTTTGCAGATGAGATTATACAATTAGGTTTATAGCGTCGTATAAGACAAACCATTTTAATTCATCTTTTTTTCTTATTTCTACCTGACCCTAATTAGGCATTTAGCATACCTGAACACAGATATCACCATGCATTTATGAATGGTTTGAAGGTCAGCACCGTAGCTTGTACCAAACAATAATCAAGCAAGGTAAGTTCTACCTTGCTTTGCCAGATTTATTAACGTAAAATTAATTCTATGTTTTAATGGCGTATAAAACTGTGAATTATGAAGTCATATAAATTTTAATATTTTGATTTTGGTTTCGCAAAATATAAAACGGGCATAATTTTTGCATGAATTAATGTGCCCAAATCATAATGTTAGTTAATCAACAGAACAGAGTTTTATGAAAAAAGGTCTACGCTTTTTATTCACGGTAGCAGTAGTTATATCAGGTTACCAATCATGGTCTCAATGTAATGTGTCCAATACGGGAACTGCGGCCAATTCTACTGCTTGCGGTACGTCGACAATAAGTTTAGGGCCAGGTGAATCAAAGACACTTACCGTATCTGCTAATACCATATATAATTTTGTTATTTCAGGTACTCAAACATTTGTTAATTCTACTACGCCAATATGCTTGGCCGGAAGTGGAAATGCAAGTAGTTTTAACTGGAATAGTGGTGCCAGCACAACAGTGGTTATAGGAACTAACAGAACGGGTAACCCTATTGGCTGGTCTGGTTGGGCTGTTAATGGAGGTTCCGGCTCCGCTGTAATAACGTACAAGCGCGTAACTCCTACTGTTTCTGCTTCTTTATCTCCCTCTACCATTTGTTCGGGCGGTTCGGTAACGCTTGCAAGTTCTGCATCTAATGGAACTATGTCTTCATGGACAGGGTCTGCAAACGGATCTTTTAGTTTAACTACCGTTGCGGCACCTACCGTTAGCAACATTACTACCGGTGGTACCTATACTGTTACCTACGCCAATGGTACTTGCACAAACACAGCAACTACCGGCACACTAACTGTAAATGCGCAACCAACAATTACAACCTATACCAAGTCGGATGCAGGGTCATTCTGTAGTGGTGGTAGTGGAACAATTCAAGTCAGTACGACGGGGGGTATTGGCCCTATGACATACGCATGGAGCGGCTCTCCTGCACCTGCAAGTGGTGCAACAAGCGCCACCATGGGAACAGGCACCCTAAGTCCTTCTTCTCAAACCACCTATACCTACAATATTACCGTTACCGACCCGGGTACAGGCTGTAACGACCCTACGGGTAATACAACCATTACGGTATACCCTGACCCAACCATACCACTGCCGTCTGGCGGAAGTATTTGTAAAGGAGGAAACATAACCCTTAATGGTGGTGCTGCAAGTGGCGGGGTACCGTCTTCGGCATTTACTTACCAATGGAGGAGTAATGGATTGGATGGAACAGGTTCTGTACCTACAGGATTCAGTTATTCCCCAACAAATGGAACTGCGCAAAATATTACGGTAACTACTACTAATTCTTCAACACCAAACACATATAACTACCAATATTATGCTATTCAGTCGCAAAGCGGTTGTGCTACAGCTTTTTCGAGCAATGTAGGGGTAATAGTAAATGATGATCCATCAATTACCATTGCTGCCTATGGCAATACAAGGCAGTGTGTTGATAATGTCAGTGGTATTGTTCTTACTGCAACTATAACTGGTGGAACAAGCCAGGCTTATCAGTGGCAATGGATAGACTCTTCGGCAGGCTCCGCACCAAACTATACTCCAAGGGATATAACAGGAAAAACAGCATCAACCTTTAATCCCAATACCCTAACTACCACGGCTTCACTTCAACCACCTGTATGGGCAAATGCTAACGGGTATGGGTTTAAAGTGCGCACATCTTCTGTGGTTTCGGGTTGCGATGCTGCAAGCTCAGCAAACTGGGTGCAGGTGGCACCAATACCAATTACTCCTTCTACAAATGGTGTAACTACTGTAACCGGTTGCGGAGCAGCTACGGTTTATGCTGCTTATGGAACATATGGCACAACTGCTAGGTTTTATGATGGTATTGTAGATGGTACGCCTGATGGAACAGGTGGATCATATACAATAACAAATGCCGGCTCAACACCGATAGTAAAAACAATAAGGATAACCAGCTATAATGCAACAACAGGTTGTGAAACCGCAGCGGGTGATGCGGCGGTAGTTTCGGTAACCGTTAACCCTACGTTTACCGCAACCGTATCTAACAGCAATTATAATGGTTATGGTGTATCATGTGCAGGTGGTGCCAATGGTACTATAACCGCAAATGTTACCAGTTCTTCTTTCCCTATTACTTATGCATGGTCAAATGGGACTACAAATGTGGTAAGTTCGGCTTCCAACATGATATCCGGTCTGGGGGTTGGAGCATATAATGTAACTATAACTGATGCTGCGACTTGTGTAACTACACAGACAACCACATTGGCGGCGCCAACACAATTATCAAATACTTTTACAGAGTCTGATTTCAATGGATTTAATGTTTCCTGCAATGGAGGGAATGATGGCACTATAACAGCCGCCGCTTCGGGTGGTGTTGCTACTTACAGCTATTCATGGAGTACAAGTACTTCAGGCGCAACTATATCTTCAAGGCCGGCGGGCAATTATACGGTTACTATTACAGATTTGAATAGTTGTACCTTAGTTCAGTCAGCTTCTCTTTCAGAACCAGGGGCAGTTTCTCTTACTTATCTTACCGGATATGTTTGCTCTGGTTCTACTTATACCTCTGCTATTATTACTATAACTCCATCGGGTGGAGTAGCTCCTTATACATATAGCAAGGATGGTGTTAATTATGTTGCTTCAAGTCAATTTTCCGGACTTTCAAACGGGTCTGTACATAGCCTGAAAGTAAAGGATGCAAATGGATGTACAAGCGCAGTTACCCCTGCAACGGTTACATTCCCTGCAAATGGGTCGGCAGTGGGGGATTGTAATTATATTTATGTAGCAGATTATGGAGATCCTACAGGTACGTTAGGAACAAAAAGCTGTCCGGTATCGCTACCAGCAGCTATTGCTATATTTAATTCCAATACAGCCCGCAACCATATTCTTATGTTGGCAGGTACTTATAACTATAATGCAAAAATCGTTATACCAGCCAATGTCACTATTGATGGAGGATACTCTATTAATGGAAGTGGTGAGTGGGTTAAATCCACCAACACTTCAACCAATGTTACTGTTAATCCTTCGTTGGAAACTTCCAGTGCATCGGGTACTCTTGTAGGATATTATATTGGTCTTGAAGCAGGAGGGAACGGATTTACCTTAAAGGACATAACATTCAATGTGTTACCGGGAGGTGCCAGTGGTGTTACAAACCGCAGGGGGAGATCTGTGTATGGATTGTACGAAAATGGAAGAACCGGCTTTTTGTTAAGCCGCTGTACTATCAATACCGGTGCAGGAAGCAGCGGAGATGGTGGGGATGCGATAGCCGGATCTGGTGGTGCAGGTGGCGGTGGTGGTGGTGGAAGCTATGGAAGCACATTCAGTTCCAATGGCGGTTGTGGATGTAACAGTAACAATGGGGGCAATGGATTTA
>DLGO01000076.1:30694-30869 GCA_002482725.1 Bacteroidetes bacterium UBA7692
TGCTGATGCAAGTCCGTGTACAGCATCTCCGGGTGGTAATGGAGCAGCAGGAGCAGCAGGTTTCAGTTATACTGCAGGGGTAAGGCCGGCAAATAATACGACTGCCAGTATCATGGTATATTATACTCCACAAAGCGGAAGCAATGGTGGCAATGGCGGCGGCGGCGGTGGCGGC
>DLGO01000163.1 GCA_002482725.1 Bacteroidetes bacterium UBA7692
CAACCACCGCCATTTTTTAACAATTGTGTAGGTGCTGAAGAAGCCGACAGAAATACCATCAAAATTGGTTGACACTAAATGACATTCAAAAAAGTTTTAATGTCATTTTTAGAATTGAAGTAAATAATTGATTATCAGTACAAAAATGGTACGACAGGTTAGAAAAATGACACTAAACGGGTGAAATAAAAGTTGGTGTCACGGTTGGTGTAAGGTTTGCAGCTTTTACCCAAAAAGCGTACGGCGGGTTCACCCAATTTGGTGTTGTAATAGTTTGGCAATGATGTGCTTATAGCGATTTAACTGATAAGAGGGAAAGGACAAAAATGTGATCACGGATTATTCAGATTGCCCTGAAAGACACGGATTGGGAATAGCCCTTATGGTAAATTGTATTGAAAAGGAAAACAGAGAGCGGAGAGATGGAAAGAAAATTATTGCAATTTCGCAACGGAAAAGAAAATGACAGAAAGAGGAAGCGATGAAAGTAGCGGTATATAGAAAGGCGCAGTTTAACTCGGCGCACAGGTTGTTCCGGAAGGACTGGAGCTTTGAGAAGAACAATGAGGTATTCGGGCTGTGCAACAACCCTAACTGGCACGGGCACAACTATAAGCTGGAGGTAAAGGTAGTGGGCGAAATAGACCCGGAGACGGGCTATGTAATAGACCTGAAGATACTGAACGATATAATACAGGATGAGATATTAGAGCGATTTGACCACAAGAACCTGAACATGGATACGGTAGAGTTTAAAGACCTGAACCCCACCGGTGAAAATATAGTAGTGGTGGTATACAATATAATAAGGACTAAGCTGGATGCGCGGTATGAGCTTTCGGTAAAGCTGTGGGAAACGGATAGGAATTTCTTTGAATACCCTGCATAAAACAGCGAATTGGTGAGATTAACCCTATATTCCTTTTAACATTTCATAAAAAGTTTAAAACTTCGCCCTAAAGATTAATCTTTGAGGCATTACCACAATCAATAGCTAAAACAAATAATATGAAAAAGATACTAGCACTGGCAGCCATATTACTATCGCTGAACTTTAGTTCGCAGGCACAGAAATACTGTTTTGTAGACATGGATTATATACTGGCAAAAGTACCTGCCTACAAAGATGCCCAGACCGAACTGGACAAAGTAGCTGACGTATGGCAAAAAGATGTAGAGGCCAAAATGAAGCAGGTGGATGATGCCTACAAGCAGTTTCAGGCAGAGCAGGTACTGATGACTGACCAAATGAAGGCGCAGAAAATAAAAGAAATAGAACAGAAAGAAAGGGACGTAAAAGAGTTCCAAAAAACTAAATTCGGCCCGGGTGGTGATTTGTTTAAAAAGCGCCAGGAGCTGGTAAAACCTACCCAGGACAAGATATACGACGAAATGAAAAAGTATGCTGAAGCAAAAGGATACGACATCATATTTGACAAATCGAGCGGCCCTATGATGCTGTACGCAAGTGAGCGATTGAACAAAAGCGATGATATATTATCTGCTTTGGGCATTTCGAAAACAACCAAATAACCCTTAATTAAAGCAAAGACTTAGGGCTGAAAGGCATTTTTTGCCCCAGCTTGTTATATTTACATCTTCAATAATCAAAACACAAACTAGAAATGAGAAAGTTATTAGTAATGTTTGCGACAGCGTTTGTATTTTTTACAGCCAATGCACAGCAAAAAATTGGCCACGTAAACTCTGCAGAAGTGTTGCAGGCAATGCCTGAGTTCAAACAAATGCAGGATGCATTGGAAAAGAAGAAAGGCGAATACACCAAAGTGCTGGAAGCTATGTACAAAGAGTACGAAACCAAAACACGCGACATCCAGGACAATGGTAAAAGCATGATGGAATCGATACTAGAAGTGAAATATAAAGAAGTACAGGATCTGCAACAGCGCATACAAGACTTTGAAGGAAAAGTACAAGCTGAACTGGAGAAATACCAAGGCGACCTGATGAGGCCTATCAACGATAAATATATCAAAGGCTTGCAGGCAGTAGCTAAAGAAGGCGGATATACTTATATCCTGGATATAGCTGCAGGTTCGGTTCCTTACTTCCCTGAAAACGAGTTTGACGTGACAGCAACTTTGAAAACCAAAATAGGCGCTACCATAGTACCTAAACCGGCAGGCGCTCCAGGAACTACAGCACCTAAACCAGCTACAGCACCTAAATAGTTTTAGCAAACCTCGGAAACGGGTTTTATGAAATTGAATAAACATCAACCTATAGGAATCTTTGATTCGGGCATTGGCGGCTTAACAGTCGCCAATGCTGTTTCTAAGCTATTGCCCAATGAGCAGCTTATCTACTTTGGCGATACAGCCCACCTGCCTTATGGCGAGAAATCGCCCAGGGCAATAAAGCAATATGCCTATATGATAGCGGATTTTCTGCTGGAGCACAGATGCAAAGCCATAGTGATAGCCTGCAATACAGCCTCGGCCATAGCGTATTCGTTTTTGAAAGAACTGTATAAGGAAGATGTGATCGTATTCAGCGTAATAGACCCTGTGATACATGGGGTGATACAGGACGATACCATAAAAAAAGTAGGCATAATAGGTACGCAAGCCACCATAAAATCCAATGTGTACGAAAACAGATTTAAGGAGCTGAAGCCTGAGCTGGAAGTAATATCGCTGGCTACCCCCCTACTAGCACCTATGATTGAGGCGGGTTTCTATAACAACAGCACTTCGGAAACCATTTTGCGGTCGTACCTGGAGCATGATAACTTTAGTGATATAGACGCGCTGATACTGGCGTGCACCCACTACCCGCTGATAAAAGATGACATCAGGAAAATAATAAAGGCCGAGGTGAAGATCATTGACAATATTGATTTTTCGGCCAGGGAAATAGAGCTGGAGCTAAAACGGTATTACCTGCTTAGCGACAAGAAGGCCGGTGAAAACAGGTTTTATGTAAGTGACTATACAGAAAGCTTTGAGCGCACGACCAAGATATTTTACAAAGAGCAGATACACCTGGAGCTGGCCAATATCTGGAAGAATACATAACCCCTAAAACCCAAAACCAACCAAATACAGATATGCCGGAACTGCGATGGAACCCCTTGCTGAATACCTGGACGATGGTAGCCACCAACAGGCAGGCAAGACCACACCTGCCCAAGGACTGGAATCCCTTTGCCCCGGGGCAGGGCAAGATACCCGCAAGCTATGATGTGCTGGCATACGACAATGATTTTCCGGTGCTGGAAATACTAAATGAACCCGTGCCGAGAGTAAGCAGCGATGAGGCTCACCCTATATTCAAATCGGCACCTGCTTATGGCAAGTGCGAGGTGATACTATACGCAAGCGACCCAGGCAAAGAGCTATACGACCTGGAAGACAGCCATGTGCTGAAGCTGGTAGAGCTATGGACAGAGCGGTACCGTGAGCTGAGTAAAGACGAGCGGATAAAGTACATTTTTGAGTTTGAGAACCGGGGCGAAGAAGTAGGCGTAACGATACACCACCCACACGGGCAGTTGTATGCCTACAGCTGGATACCTGCCAAGATAGAAGCTGAACTAAGCAACTGCAAGCAGTACTTTGAAAAGAATGGCAGCAACCTTTTCGGCGACCTGAACAAGGCAGAGATAGCACATGAGGGGAGAGTAATACTGGAGGGCAAAAACTTCGTAGCCTATATCCCCTACTTTACCGATTACCCTTTTGGGGTATTTGTAGTGAGCAAGAACCTGAAGCAGAATTTTACTGAAATGAATGCAGAGGAAAAGCTGGAACTGGCCACTACCCTAAAGCAGCTAACAAGAGCCTTTGACAGGCTGTATGACCGTAAGTTCCCATACATGATGTGCATACACCAAAGCCCTGTAAATTCGGCTGAACACGCTGACACGAGCGACTATTATGCTTTTCACATAGAATTCTATCCGCCATTGAGAGCAAAGGATAAAGTAAAATACTACGCAGGCAGTGAAATGGGCGCAGGAGCTGCGGCCAATCCGCTGGATGTAGATGAGTGTGCAGCCCTACTGCGGAGCAAGCTTTGAGGCTTATTTGAACTGGAGGTCCATGTATATAGGCAGGTGGTCGCTATATCCACCTATATATTTTGGCCCGGCATAAGTCCTGTTAGGAGCCAAACCATATTTATCGGTTTTGTAGAGCATCCAGTCGCGGCTGAATATGTGGGCAGAGTTATCTTTGAGGCACACGGTGCAACCCTTACTAACCATAGCCTGAGAGGTGATAAACTGGTCGAGAATATCCATCTGGCCCTGGTGGTTGTAGGTGAAATTGCCGGGGGTATTGTCCAGTTTGCTCATGGCATTGTAGAGCTGGCCGGGCTTCAATTTTGCAGTAGTGCTTTTGGCAGCAAGGGAGTCTGCAACGCTGGCATCGTGTGGAGTATCGTTGAAGTCGCCCATGATAACAATATTGGCCTTGGGGTCTTTCTTTGTTATCTCAAGAGCCTTGCGGCGCAGCATGGCAGCGGAGTATAGCCTGCGTGGCAGGCTTTCGCCGGCGGCAGTTCTGCGGCTGCTGGCATGGGTAACGAGGACGTGGATTTCGCGATTGTCCACTATGCCTTTAACGTATAGTATGTCGCGGGTTTTGTAAGCAGTATCGAAAGGGAAGGTAACATTGATGGCCTCCGAAGATATCAGCTTAAAGAGCTTGGAGTTGTACATCAGTGCTACGTCTATGCCCCTTTGGTCGGGAGAGTCGTACTCTATCACCTCCAGGTTATAGTCTTTCAGGTTGGTAGTAGCAATCCAATCCTGGAGCACCTCTTTCTTCTCTATTTCGCTAACCCCGAAAAACAGAGGCTGAACAGAGTCGCAGATGGCAGTAACCACTTTGGCCATATTGGCCTTTTTGGTTTCGTATCGTTCTTTGGTCCATTTGCTTTTGCCGGCAGGGGTAAAGTCATCGTCATTCACCAGGCTATCGTCTACCAGGTCGTAGAAGTTCTCGAGGTTGTAGAACAATACCCTGTAGGTTTTAGGAGCGGTTTGCGCGGATGCATGCAGGATGAACAGCGATAGTATTGCAAGAGATATTGACCTTTTCAATGCTTGTATATTTTTGATGGTAAACTAACGGCACTTACTACAAATCCCGTTCCAAGTCCAATTGTAGTAATTCTTCGCGAACTAAGAGCGGTTTGTAGCCATAAGAAAATGCCAAATTACTGTTAAGAGACACATCGGCTGGTCGAGGTGCTGCCATAAGGAGGTCTGCCTGGCGGCATTTTTTTAGGCGTTGGGAGTCGAGGCCAAACACCTCGGAGATTATCATACCGAGCTCGTAGCGGGAAAGCCTTTCGGGGCCTGCAAGATGTATGATGCCGATTGCCACAGGTAGTAAGGCGAGCATACCTGCTGCAACACTTGCGGCACCGCAGACGCTGCGGTACTCATCGGTAAAGAGGTTGATGTCTTTGCCTTGCTCGTATTGGGCCAGAAAGCCCCGCAGGTAGTTACCTTCAGAAGCCCATGGTGCGCCGACCATTAACGGGAGGCGGAAGATGATGGCTTTGGGATTGAACCTGAGGCAAAGGGCTTCGGCCTCCAGCTTTTGGCGGCCGTATTTGTTAAGCGGCTTTGCTTCATTTTGCTCCGTATAGTTGCCTTGCTTGCCGTCGAATACCAGGTCGGTAGATGCCAACCCGAAATGTACGCCATACTTAGCACTGAGCTTAGCAAGGTTTATACTGGCCTCTACATTTACTTTCCATGTTTCCCATGGCCGCAACTCGCAGCTGTTGGCATTGGAAATAGCTGCAAGGTGCAAGACAGCATCCGGTTGTACCTGGTTGAAAAGTTGCTCCAGTGCAGCATAGTCGGAAAGGTTAAGGTGATGGCAAGTTACCTCTTTATCGGCCATTTGGTTGTGGTGTACAATGGCGTGTACCTCCCACTCCTTCACAGCAAGAGGCAAGAGGTGATAACCCAAAAAACCACTTGCACCTGTAATAAGCAACTTCCTCTTCACCTGTTATTATTATGCTCTTTAAAATAAAAGAAGGCCGCTTTGCGGGCGACCTTCCTTTGGTATATTATGCTGAAAGTATTACTTCAGTTTGAATGCTTTTTTTACGGCATCCAGGCTATTCAATTCTTCCCAAGGGAACAATTTAACCTTTACTTTCTTTTCGTTCTTTTTGCCTTTGTTAAATACCTTCTCTACCACTTTGGTTTCGCGGCCCATGTGTCCGTAGGCAGCTGTTTCCAAATATATAGGTGTGCGCAGGTTGAAGCGCTGCTCTATAAAGTAAGGGCGCAGGTCGAACTCGCTCATACCTGCAATTACATTGGCTACCTGTCCGTCGGTCAGCTTCACTTTAGAAGTGCCATAGGTATTTACAAACAAGCCAACCGGCTTGGCAACTCCGATAGCGTAAGCTACCTGAACCAACACCTCATCGCAAACGCCCGCAGCTACCAGGTGCTTGGCTATGTGCCTTGTGGCATAAGCCGCTGAGCGGTCTACTTTACTTGGGTCTTTGCCGCTGAATGCACCACCTCCGTGAGCACCCTTGCCACCATAGGTGTCTACAATTATTTTTCTTCCGGTAAGACCTGTATCGCCGTGCGGACCGCCGATTACGAACTTGCCTGTCGGATTTACGTGGTACTTGATTTTATCGTTGAACAACGCCTGAACACGCTTAGGCAATTTCTTTAAGATACGTGGTATCAAAACATTTACCACATCATCTTTTATCTGCTTTAACATTACTGCATCTTTGGCAAAGTCATCGTGCTGTGTAGAGATAACGATGGTATCGATACGCTGTGGTTTATTATCATCGCTGTACTCTATGGTTACCTGGCTTTTTGCATCAGGACGCAGGTACTTCATCACCTTGCCTTCTTTTCGTATAGCAGCCAATTCCCTCAGCAACGTATGCGCCAGTTCAAGTGGCAATGGCATGTAGTTATCCGTTTCGCGGCTTGCGTAGCCAAACATCATACCTTGGTCACCAGCACCCTGGTCCTCAGGTTTTTTGCGCTCTACGCCCTGATTGATATCCGCACTCTGCTCATGTATACCAGAAAGGATACCACAAGAGTTAGCCTCGAACATATATTCGGATTTGGTGTAGCCTATCTGGCGTATTACATCCCTGGTTATAGTTTGCACATCCAGATATGCTTCTGATTTTACCTCACCCGCCAATACTACCTGACCGGTTGTTACCAGTGTTTCACAGGCTACTTTGCTTTGCGGGTCGTATGCTAAGAAATTATCAATTAGTGCGTCTGATATTTGATCTGCTACTTTATCCGGGTGCCCTTCGCTAACAGATTCCGATGTAAATAAATAAGGCATTTAGCTTCTGTTTTTTTGATACTTAAATAAGAAGAGGCGAATATAACCAAATACCCATTTCGCCATATTATAAGTTTAAAAAGCATCAAATTTAAATTCTGGCTTCTTAAAACTCCACTAAACCAGCACTTTGGGTTTTATGAAAAAATTTTGCCTACACATAAAAAGATGTTAAAGCAAATCGTATTATTGTAACAATCAATCACAACGCCCGAAAAAGGCATTATGTTTGTTACACTAAAGTTTTTTAAATCAAAATTATTAACCAAATGAAAAAATTATTCCTGATGGTGTGTGTTGCAGGTGCTTCGCTTTTCGCCTTCTCTCAAGATGGCGGTGCAGCAGCTCCTGTAGACCCGAATGCTCCGGAAATCAAATGGGAAAGTACCGATATTGATTACGGTACTATCAACCAGGACGCAGAGGGTGGACGTGAATTCAAGTTCACAAACGTTGGCAAAAGCCCGCTTATAATTTCAAATTGCAGAGGTAGTTGTGGATGCACAGTGCCTACATGTCCTACACAACCGGTTGCTCCTGGACAAAAAGCTTCAATCCAGGTAAAATACGATACACACCGTGTAGGCGCTTTTACTAAAACTGTTACTGTAGAATCTAATGCTAAAAATTCTACTGAAACCTTGAAGATCCATGGTAACATATTGGATCCAAAAGCGGCGGCAGGAACTCCTGAAGTAGCACCTACCCCAGCTCCAACACCTACCCCGGCTCCTGCAGCAGCAGCTAAAGACGGCAAAAAAACAACTCCGGCAACAACTCCGGCTAAAAAAGGAAAATAATAATCAGTTCCTTTAACATATAGAGCGGCCCCAACTTGTTTGCGGGCCGCTTTTGTTTTTAGCCCTATTTTTAACCCCGATAAATCAAAGAACGACTCATGCTCCTGCGCATCACCGTTAAGCCAAATGCCAAAGCAGATGAAGTGCTGCTGCAGACCGATGGCGGTATACTGGTCAAAATAAAAGCCCCTCCGGTAGATGGCAAAGCCAATAAGTACCTGGAGGAATTCATAGCTAAATGGCTCGGCATTGCCAAATCGCGAGTGTCTGTGGCAAAGGGGACCACCAATACCCACAAGACCTTAGCCATTGATATAGAGGAGCAAATGCTCAAAAGCCGCCTCCGGGAACTCAATCCAGATGTTATATAACATCTCTTTTGTAATCTACCTTTGTCTTTCCCCCTAGCTTACCGTATCTTCGCGCCCGCTATGATTGCAGTAAGTAACGTTTTTCTGGCCTTTGGCGGCCGCACCATCTTCAACGAGATCTCTTTCCTAATCAACAAGAACGATAAAATCGGTCTTACCGGGCGCAACGGAGCGGGTAAAAGTACCCTGCTGAAAGTGCTGAAAGGCATTCAGCCGCTCGATGGTGGCGATATCATGTACCCCAAAGGCACTATCATCGGCTACCTGCCACAGGAAATCAACTCCCAATCGGAGCTGAATGTGATAGAAGAAACACGCCGTGCCTTCGAAGAGACCCTACACTTCCTGGAGCGCAAAGACCAGATTGTTCATGAGCTGGAAACCCGCACCGACTATGAAAGCGACTCTTACATGGACATCATCAACGAGCTGCAGGAGGTAGAGCACCAACTGGAGATGCACGATGCCTACAGCATGGACGAGCAGACCGAGCGCGTACTAAAAGGCCTTGGCTTCGAGCCGGGCGACTTCAGCAAACGCGTGAAGGACCTAAGCGGAGGCTGGCAGATGCGTATAGAGCTTGCCAAGATCCTTCTGCAAAAGCCTGACCTGGTACTGCTGGATGAGCCTACCAACCACCTGGATATAGACTCCGTTATCTGGTTGGAGAAGTTCATGAAAGACTACAACGGTGCCATAGTAATGGTAAGCCACGACCGTACTTTCCTTGATAACATTACCAACCGCACCATAGAGTGCATAGCAGGCGAAATCGAAGATTACCCTTGCCCATATACCCGCTATACCGAACTACGCGTAGAGCGTCGCGAAAAGGTACAGAGCGCAGCCAAAAACCAGCAACGCGAAATAGCGCAGATAGAGCGCAACATCGAGCGTTTCCGTGCCAAAGCCTCTAAAGCAACCTTTGCCCAATCGCTTATCAAGAAGCTGGACAAAATGGATGTGATAGAGGTGGAAGAGGAAAACCTCTCTGCTATGAACCTCCGCTTCCCTCCTGCTACAGCATCCGGCAAGGTGGTAATAACCGCCAAAGACATCTCCAAAAAGTTTGGCGACAAGACCGTTATCAGCAACCAGAACATCGAAATCCTGCGTGGCGAAAAAGTAGCCTTTGTCGGTAAAAACGGTATGGGTAAAACCACCTTCTCCCGTATCCTGGTAAATAACCTGGATGCTACTGCAGGCACTGTTACCCTTGGCCACAATGTAACTATAGGCTACTACGCGCAGCACGCTGCCGATAGCATGGATGGCAGCGATACCGTGCTTGAAACGGTTGACCGCGTTGCTGTTGGCGATATCCGCACCAAAATACGCGACTTGCTGGGTGCCTTCCTTTTCAAGGGCGACGACGTTTACAAAAAAGTAAAAGTCCTTTCCGGTGGAGAAAAAGGAAGGCTGGCACTCTGCCGCCTTATCCTGGAGCCGCGCAACGTGCTGGTGCTGGATGAGCCTACCAATCACCTTGACATCATGAGCAAGGAAATTTTAAAGAACGCTTTGAAGAACTTCGAAGGCACCGTTATCGTTATCAGCCACGATAGGGACTTCCTCGAAGGCCTTACAGATAAGATCTTTGAATTCAACAAAGATGGTATCAAAGAACACCTGGATGATATCAACGGCTTCCTGGAGAAGAAGGCTGCCGAAGACTTCCGCACCTGGGAACTGGAGAAAGCTGCTAAAAAAGCCCCTGCTGCCGCTAAGCCTGCCGAATCTAAGGCTACTGCTACCCCTGCTAAGTCGGTAGACGAAAAAGAGGTGAAACGCCTCAAAAACGAAGTGGACAAAGCAGAGAAACTGGTGGAGCAACTCGACGTCGAAATCAACACCATCGACAAAAAGCTTCAGGACTCTGTGCAATACGACCAGCTTACCAAAGATCCTAACTTCTTCGCCAACTACGAGGCCCTGCGCAAGCGCCAGGAAGAAGCCATGCAGAAATGGGAAAAACTTACAGAACAATTGCAAGCCGCTTCCTAGACAGCCGGCTTTCCATCAACTTATAATCAAAGGCAGTGAATCAAATCACTGCCTTTTCTATTTTCTGCCCACCTCATCGCCTGCGGCAGAACCTGCGGTGTTTTGCCGGTGCCGGTTGCGGTACTTTTTTGCATCCGAAGCTGCGCCGCTTTTACTACATCTCATTCCCGATTTTGGCCCAATCAGTTTCCTCCCTTATTGTCAGCTTTTGCTGCGGTAGTTTTTGGGCTATTCCTTTCGGTATTTTCCGTGCTATTTGCCTGCGGTAAAAACTTCACCATCTCGCTTCAACATCAATCCATTACAACCAATTTTCCAATCCAGCTACTTGCGGTATTTTTCCGGCTTTCTGCCTGCGGTACAAATGAACTTTGAAAACCATCCACAAAATTCATTTACAACAACCACATTTTCGCTTCCCTGCTTCGGTAAAAATCATAACCCACTTGCGGTACTTCTGTCAGTAAACTTGCGGCACTTTTCGCGCCCTGCAGTGGTTGGTTTCTCCACCAAAAACCATCTCGCATTAGCAGTGAATACCAAGGTTTTTAGTGCCGGTTACCAAATCCTGACACCAAAATACTTTTCACCCGTTTAGTGTCATTTTCTTAACCTGCCATGCCATTTTTATACTGATAATCAATTCTTTACCTCAACTCAAAAAATGACATCAAAACTTTTTTGAATGTCATTTAGTGTCAACCAGTTTTGATGGTATTTCTGTCGGCTTCTTCAGCACCTACACAATTGTTAAAAAATGGCGGTGGTTGGCGGTGGCTGGCAGAAATCGCGCTTTTTAAGGTGGGGTCCACTTTTCTTGCGGTAGTTTTTTCAACTCAAATCCTTACCCACCAACACCTTCACCCAAAAACCTGTCGGTAAAAATACCATCAAAACTGTTGGCTTCTGTCGGCTTCCCATTCCCAAAAAGTGGCGGTGGTTGGC
>DLGO01000114.1:0-20823 GCA_002482725.1 Bacteroidetes bacterium UBA7692
TGTGCCCACCAGGCTGATTGAGACATTGATGGACGAAGAGCCTATCGTAACCCGGCAACAATTGGAATTCTGGATATGGATAAGCGACTATTACATGTGTACAGTAGGTGAAGTAATGAGTGCTGCTTTACCATCGGGCTTAAAGCTTTCCAGCGAAACACGCATTGTATTCAATGACTACTACGAAGGTGATTTCGAGCAACTGAACGAGCAGGAGTTCAGCGTGGTACAATTGCTAAGGCATAAGCAGGAAGTAAGCCTTACAGATGTGCAGGAGCTATTGCAGCGTAGAAATGTATATCCGGTTCTCAGAACGCTGTTCAACGAAGGAATAGCCCTTTCCCGAGAAGAGATGTTCAATAAATACAAGCCCAAAACAGAAGCGTTTGTGGGCTTGGATAAGAAATATGATGATACAGCCATGCTGGAGGAACTCTTTGACCAGCTTCAAAGAGCTCCAAAACAAGTAGAAGTATTGCTGGCCTACACCCAATTGCATTACAAAATAAAATTCGTTCGAAAAAGTGAGTTGATAAAAACAGCTAACTGTGATGCCTCTGTCATAAAAAAACTGGTAGAAAAGAAAATACTGACTGAGTTTAAGGTTGAGGTATCCAGATTAGGATTTTTGCAGGAGCAGGATATTGTAATGCCTGAGTTAAACGAAATACAAAAAATCGCTTTTGAGCAAATAAAGCAGCACCACGAAACAAAGCAAACTGTGCTGCTGAATGGGGTAACCGGAAGCGGTAAAACCATGCTGTATATAGAGTTAATAAAAGAGCAGATAGAGGCTGGGCATCAGGTATTGTATATGCTACCCGAAATTGCTCTTACGGCTCAGCTAATTGGCAGACTAAGAAAAGTATTCAATAATCGTGTAGGGATATATCACTCCAAATTTAACCTGAATGAGCGTGTAGAAATATGGCATAAGGTATTGAAGGGGGAATATTCCATTGTACTGGGCGCCAGGTCTTCTCTCCTATTGCCATTTAAAGACCTGAAACTGATAATAGTAGATGAGGAGCATGACAGCTCATATAAACAGACAGACCCATCCCCAAGGTACCAAGCCAGGGATACTGCCAATGCCCTGGCGCAAATGTGTGGAGCGAAGGTAATAATGGGTAGCGCTACACCATCTGTAGAGTCGTTTTACAATGCGGCTTCCAGAGATAAATTTGGACTGGTAAGGCTTGATGCCAGGTATGGCAACGCTGTAATGCCACAAATAGAATTTGTAAACCTGAAAGAGGCTAAAAAGCGGCATCAAGTGAAAGGAAATTTTTCCGTGCACCTGATTGAAGCAATACAAAAGACGCTGGATGAAAAATCTCAGGTAATCCTCTTCTTAAACAGGCGAGGTTATGCAGAATATCAGGAATGCACTACCTGTGATTATGTGTACAAATGCAAGAATTGCGATGTAAGTCTTACCTATCATAAATTCCAGCAACGCCTGGTATGCCATTATTGTGGTTATAATGAAAAGCCGGATACAAAGTGCAGGGCTTGCGGCAGCAACACGCTGGAAATTGCCGGTTCGGGTACAGAACAAATAGAGGAAGAAATCTCAACCCATCTACCAAATGTGCGCATAGGCAGATTGGACCTGGACACCTTAAAAACTAAAAATGGTCATGCTCAAATGATAGCCGCATTTGAAAACAGGGAACTGGATATATTGGTTGGTACACAAATGGTTACCAAAGGGCTGGATTTTGATAACGTCTCGCTTGTGGGAATTATAAATGCCGACAGAATGATATACCATAGCGGCTATAAGAGTGCAGAAAGAGCCTACCAGCTAATGACACAGGTTGCAGGACGCGCGGGAAGAAAAGACAAGACCGGAAGAGTAATTATACAAACATCGAACCCTGAGCATATAGTAATAAAACAGGTGATGGAGCATGACTACAAAAGCATGTATGAAACCGCTCTTATCGAAAGGCAGCAATTCCTCTATCCTCCATTTACAAGGCTGATTCAACTTACATTGCGATGTAAGGATGTAAAAATACTGGAGCAAGCATCACTATGGTTAGCCAATAGCGTGCGCGCCATGAAACGGGCAGAATTGCTAGGTCCTGCAGTACCTTATATTTCGCGCATCAACTCTTATTATCTTAGGGAGATATTGGTAAAAACAAATAGCAGCACAGGAAATCTACAACAGTTTAAACAGTTGCTGGGAGAAAAAATCGGGGCTCTTAAAACTATCAAAGAATTTAAAGGTGTGGATGTGAAAATAGATGTGGATGCAGGTAATTAACTCTTGAAAATACAAATGGCCCGATGCTTTGCATCGGGCCATTTGTATATGCTAATCAAATGATCGATTATTCATCAATAGCCTCATCAGTCATGGCGTTTTTGTCACCTTTCAATTTTAGCTCTTTATTAAATTTACGTTGTGCCTGAAGTTCAGCATATCTGTCAGCACCCAGTATTTTTTGAAAAGAGGTTTCCCTTGCTTGAGTTAATTCAGCTATTTTTTTAGGTGCGTCCTTTGCACCTGATGTCAAAATCTCAGATTTAGCCTTAAAGAAAGTCAAAGAAGCATTATATAGCTCTTTACCGGTTCCCTCATCTGCCGTTTTAGTAATGCGCAGAATCCTTAATTTGAGCTGCTCTGCTTTTTGTTCAGGAGCTAGTTTTTGAAACTTCTCTTTTCTAACCTGACTTTGCCCTTGTTGACCTTCCTGTGCAAAAGCACCCAGGGAAACTACTAATACGGCAAGTGCAAAAATTAACTTTTTCATGTTATTCGTTTTTGTTGTTGATTTATGACTATTAAAGGCGAATATAGTTTAAAGTTAAGCAGAAGTAAATAGGTAACGACTAAAAAAACTGCATTTTTTTCAATTCATTGCTAGTTTTGAACCAATATTTAATTTATGATAAAGCAAACAGTAGCTATATTCTGGTACAGGAGAGATCTTAGATTAGATGATAATGCCGGATTGTATTATGCCCTGAAGGGAGGAACCCCTGTATTGCCAATTTTCATATTTGATACTAACATCCTGGATGAGTTAAATGATAAGACGGATAAAAGGGTGCTTTTCATACATGATCAACTTTCAGAACTAAATGAAAAGCTAAAAGAAAAGGGAAGCAGTATATTGATTAAAGTTGGTAATCCTATAGACATCTGGAAAGAACTCTTGCACGAGTTTAACGTAAGGTCAGTTTACACTAACCACGATTTTGAGCCGTATGCTCGCAAAAGGGATGAATCTGTAAAAGCGATTTTAGCCAATAATCAAATCGCTTTCAATACATACAAAGACCACGTAATCTTTGAGAAAGATGAGATAACCAAAGATGATGGATTGACCTATACGGTTTTTACACCTTTCAGCAAGAGGTGGCGCGCTGCGCTAACCCCATTTCATTATAAACCATATCCGGTAGCTAAGTATATCAGTAATTTATTTAAAACCCAACCCTTTACTTTTCCGACATTAGATTCAATAGGATTTAAAGAAAGCAAATTCACATTTCCGGAAAAAAAGATAAAAGCAGGGATAATAAAAAGCTATACAGATAACAGGGATTTTCCGGCTATAGATGGAACATCAAAATTGGGCATTCACCTGAGGTTTGGAACATTAAGCATACGACAACTACTAGCTTATGCGCTGGAGCGCAACCATACCTATGTAAATGAGTTGATATGGAGGGACTTCTATCAAATTATCTTATGGCATTTCCCAAAAGTGGCAACGCAAGCTTTCCGTGCAGAATACGACCTGATAGAATGGGAGAATAATGAAGCTTATTTCGCAGCATGGTGCGAGGGAAAGACAGGATATCCATTGGTAGATGCCGGCATGCGCGAACTGAATGAAACAGGATATATGCATAATAGAGTAAGAATGGTTGTAGCCAGCTTTCTTACCAAGCATTTGCTGATAGATTGGCGTTGGGGAGAAGCCTATTTTGCTGAAAAACTACTGGACTTTGACCTGGCAGCCAACAATGGTGGCTGGCAGTGGGCTTCGGGAAGCGGAACGGACTCTGCTCCTTATTTCAGGGTATTTAATCCTACGTTGCAGGCGGAAAGATTTGACAAGAACCAGGAATACATAAAAAAATGGGTGCCTGAGTTTGGAACCACTGAATACCCCGCACCAATAGTAGATCATAACCAAGCAAGAATCAAGGTTCTTGAAGTTTATAAAAAGGCATTGAAGCCTTAGTAGGCAGTCTACTCACTATATATCTAATTGTACTCTCTACTTTACCAGATCCTAATGTGGATAAAGTATAAGTGTTCTACTGAGAGAAAGGTTAAATATGAAACAATAGTTTATCACCATGCGTAACACCCCATGAACTTATGATAAACTTAAATGAAAAACTTTTACAAACTCCTCTTAGCTACCGCTGCATGCGTAGCTATAACCCCGGATATTGAGGCCCGGACTTTTACGGCGGTACAGTCCGGTAAATGGACCGACCCAAAACTATGGCAGCCATACTACCCAGGCTCCGTAATATCAGCTGAAGATTCTGTAATAGTAAACTCCAATGTGACCCTTAACACAGGACTTATTATACATGGCGACCTAAAAATTACCAAAGGATCAACTCTTCAAGGCAACAAAGATGTACTGGTGGAAAAGAGTGGTAGCCTATCTAATCAGGGTAATACCGTTTTTGGCAGGCTAACAAACGAAGGCAAGGTCGATAATGACCTGATACTTGAAACCATGCAGGATTTCCGAAACAACGGAATCATAAACAACAGCAATACTACGGTAGCAGGTACACACTTACTGAATGAGTCGGGAACAGCAACAGGAAATGGAGGTTCTTACTTTGCCAATGGGACTGTAGTGAGCCAGCCAAATGCAACATTTGGCAAAAAGGTAGAAGTATTTGAGGCTCCGGCACAAGCGTTTCGCCCTACCGATCTGGATGAATCATTCTTCGCTAACTTATATATTGATATCTATCAGTTAGGCGGAAAAGAACTTGCATTGTCTATACCAAACTTAAAGGATGAAAACATTCTGGCAGTGGTGTATGAGCGCAGTCTGGATGGTAAGAATTTTGAGTACCTGTTTTCATCTAACAGCAATAAAATACATACTACCGAGAACTACTATACACTAAGTAAAACAATGTTCTATAGGGCTACATTAATAACTAAAGCAGGAAAGCAGATTGTACTGCCTACCACAGCCATACGAAATGATAACATGGATGGCGAAACACTATCTTTTGCAATGCCTGAAAAATAATAGTAAAAGAAATTTAATACGCAAAACGCCGATCCATGAGATTGGCGTTTTGCATTTACCGGATAATTATTTTCCGCGAATACACTGCTCCATTAGCACCATTTACCTGAGCCACATAGCTTCCAGAAGCAAGGCTGCCATTCAGTTCTATACTTGTCATATCAGTATAGAGATCATATTGCTTGACTACCCTGCCGCTCATATCCCAAAGCTTAAGTGAAGCTGGCATATCCAATTCCTTGGCCCTGATGTTCAGTGATTGATTGCCGGATATTATCGAAGGAAAAATAGTGAAAACACCAGTTTCAATGTTATCATTGATATCGGCCACAACCGCAGCACAGCTCAAAGCCGCATCCAATACAGTAGTGCTATCGCGTTGCAGCTTTACATTAGCAATAATTTTTGAAAAGCATTTGGATGTAGGATCTGTAAAGCGAATATCATAATTACCGGGCTCGCCAAACCCCGACTTATACTGCCCTATCAGGTTTGCAGTTTTAATCTTATTGGTACCCATTATTTCTATCCTGGCACCATACAGATTTTGCCCATCGGTTGATGTTACTTGTCCTTGTAAATAGCATGCCCTTTTATAAGTTGGAGTTAGCACAAACAATCCCTCTTGCCTATCGCTGCAAATAAGGTTACCTGATGGCAAAAATGGATATACTCCCCAACAGCCTTCAAATCCCTTATCATCACTCAGAGGTGATGTATCATAATGGCCAACCTCTACGAGATTATCCGGCCTGTGCGCATCTACTATAGTGACTCCGGTCCTGTAATAGCTGGTAATAAGAAAGCTATCTGTCCTAATATAGGTATTATGCGGAATAAGACTATCGTTGGCACTATGGCGGTATTCATCCAGGAGGGTGACGTTCTCCAGATTGCTGACATCGTAACTTGCCACAGTAGCATAATTCCGTTCATCAGTAGTATAAAGTGTTTTGCCATCATGAGAAAGCCAGCAATTATGCGCAAATGAAAATGGTGTTTGAAACCTGGCAATTGGCTGAGGATTTGACTTATCGGAAACATCAACAGCGGTGATACTTCCTTCATAAATTTCAGCTGCCCATAGGGTATCCCCTCTGGCAAAACAATCATGTACATACAATTCATCGTATTTCCCTAGGTAAACCGGATTCATAGGATCAGGCTTCAAGTCGAAAAACAAAGAACCGCGCTTTGAGTTCTTACTACCATTTAAGTAAAGAATTCCATTTTCATCTATAAAGCAGGTATGTGAAGTAGAAATATTTAAAGAACTATCACCTTTCAGGAATATCGCATTTACAGAGGTTGGTAAACTGCTCATATCCACAATCATCAGGCCCTTATTACCCTTCTCATTGGTTACATAAGCATATTTGCCCCATACTTTAGGCTCTTGCCATTGGCTGGTATCGCCATTCACAAATACGACTTCTACCGGCAAATCGGGATTAGTAATGTCCACAATGGAAAGACCCGTCTCCACTCCTACCAAAGCATATTCTTTGTTATTGGCTACGTCGTGGTAGGCCCATAAATTACTAAGAATAAAGGGATAATGAAGGTTGCTCCTATATTGTATATTTTGAGAGAATAATATTGTGCTAGAACAAAAGCAAACCAACAAAAGTAAATTGCGCAGATTCATTGAATGAAAGTATTTAAAATCAGCTAAAACAAAACAGCCTGTAAGAATTCTTACAGGCTGTTTGATATAGTTTAACTAATCGTATGATTAGAAAATATTCAATAGAGACCTCATGTGCTGCCAACTGCTACCTTCCAGAGAGAAAGCAATAATAGCCCAAATCAAAAATAAAAACGGAAAGAATACCGTAATCAAAAACCCTTTGGTTTCATGCTTCAAGTGCATAAATATACCCATGATATAATAAACCTTCACAACACTCATGATAGCCATGAACAGGTTAATGAAAATCTTTCCATTACCACCATCCGGATTCATTTTATCATATATCATAGCTACGCCAACTTCTATTACCGTAACCACGCTCAATATAATAATCGTTTTCAATACTGATGAACGGCTCTCTTTATATTCATCATCGGTCCAATGTAGATGCCCTTCAGGCTTAACTTCAAAACTCATTTTAATAATATTAATTAGTTATTAATTCTATTTCTTTCAGATTACGATTTCGGGATTACAAAAGGTAGAAACAAAGGAAAACATAAACCCATACAAGATCAACAAAGTGCCAATACAAACCTAATTTCTCAACCATTTCATAGTGACCAACCCTGTCGAAACGGCCGTTCATTGTAGCAACCATCAACCAGATATTCAATATAACACCACCTGTAACGTGCAAGCCGTGGAATCCTGTAATAATAAAGAATAACTGACCGAAGTTAACCACTTTTGAAACTTCTGATGCAGTAGTAGTAGTCATTCCATCATGCATCAAGTGAGTCCACTCAAGATATTGGCAACCTAAGAACAACAATCCGCAAATAATGGTAGGGATAAGAAACTTAACCACTCCATTCCTGTTCATTCTATATCCTTCCTGAACCGCACGAACCATTGTATAGGAACTAACGATCAAAAGGAACGTCATGAAACTTACGAAAACCAGCGGTGCCTTAAGGTGATGAAAATATTCGTATGGCAATGGTATTGAACTGAAAACCTCAGATGCCTTAGGCCAAGTCTCTGACTGCGTAAAACGCAAGGCTCCATAAGCAATCAATAAACTGGCAAAAGTAAAAGTGTCGCTGATGAGGAAATACCACATCATTACTTTACCATAACCTAGCTTAAACGGAGATTTCCCACCTTTCCAAAGTTCGCGTTCAGTTTCCTGACCGTGATGTCCATGTTCTAATGTAGCTGTTGCGCTCATGTGTATTTATACTTACTTTTTATTTAACATCACCGTATAAACAATCGTTCTATACGGTATTAACTTTTCTATGATCCAAAACTAAATGTTGATTGCTCAACTAAAAATCAAATAATCCACTTACCTATTAATAGTTCAAATAAAAGAACACATACAAGTAAATCCAAACAATATCTATATAGTGCCAAAAAGATACCAGTAACTCGAGGTTAAACTGGCGTTTAGGATTGGCTATATTTTTCAATTCATAAATAGGGTCCTTTCTGGAGCGGATGGCAAAGAACAGGAATATCAACAAAAACAATAATCCTACTGCTATGTGAAAACCATGTGCTGAAGTTATCAGGTAAATAAAAGCTCCTGATAAGTTTCCGGCCAACGGCATTCCCATTTCCTTTAACTCATTCCAACCAAGTAACTGCAATCCTAAAAAAGCAGTCCCTAACACAAAACCAGCAAATAACAAAAGTCTGAACGCAGTGAAATTGGCTTTTCTATAATTAACAAGACTAAGGTGAAGCACTACACTAACCGATATGATACAGATGGTGCTGTACAAAAAAACTGTCGGCAGTTTAAAGTTTTCCCAGGTCTGAAAATCAGCCTTTTTCACAATCAGAGCACTTGTAAGCGCTGCAAAGAACATCGTCATGCTGGCCATTGCCAACCAAAGAGCAAATTTTTGGGGATGAATACCCGTGTATTCCATCCTTTCTTTCAGATACTCTTTATCCTTCCACGTATAATCATCCATAACACACAATTTATCAAATTACCTATCCTACATCCTACCGAACAATAAAGCAAGTTGCACAATGGGTAAATACGCAAAAGATCCAAACATCAATTTTTTAGCACTGGCATCATCACACTTTAACCATAACTGCACGGCTTGCCAGAAAAATATACAACCCATTAATATAACCACAACTACACTCGCAAAATTCATCATTCCAAAAAAGTATGGAACAATAGAAACCAAAGTTAAACCTGCAGCATATATCACACACTGTAGGGCGCTAAACTTATTTTTGCCACCAGAGCTAGGCAACAACATTATATCAGCCTTTTTATAATCATCATACTGTACCCAAGCTATAGCCCAAAAGTGAGGGAACTGCCACAGGAACTGCACGCTAAACAATAACATAGCTACAAAATCTATCTGGCCTGTAGCGCATACATATCCAATCATAACAGGCAGTGCACCAGGAATAGCACCCACAAATACCGCTATAGGATGAATCCTTTTGAGAGGAGTATAAATAAAAGCATAGCTAAACAATGATATGGCAGCAAGCACTCCTGCAGTTGGATTGAACATTTGCCAAAGCATAATAATGCCGCCAACACCACAGAGACCTGAGAATATCATCGCTTCCAAAACATTCATCCTGCCTACTGCAAGAGGTCTGTTTTGTGTGCGTGTCATTAGTTTATCAATATCCCTTTCAATTATCTGATTAATAGCATTAGAAGCACCTGTAACAAGTACACCACCAATAATCAACCATAGAATTGAAGTTAAGCTATAAGAGCCTTGTATACCAAACAAAAAACCTATAACAGCGGAGAATACAACCAAAGCACCGAGACGCAATTTCATCAATGCAGCATAGTCACTCAACCTTTGGGTTAAGCGGCCTGAGCCTTGAATCATATGTGCATCTACCTTGTTCATTATTTGTTTTCTTATCTATTATTTGAGTTAAATTATTTGTGTTCTACTTCACCAGGTTCCAAAGGCTCATCCTGAGGAATGAATGAACGTCCGTTTACGCTATAGTCATAAGGCCAACGATATACAGTTGGTATCTCACCAGGCCAGTTGCCATGCAAACGCTCAACCGGAGCTGTCCACTCCAACGTAGTACCACCCCATGGGTTGTTGTATTCGCCTTCCAGTTTTCTTCCTTTGAAGATGCTGTAGAAGAAGTTTACGATGAATACCAACTGAGCAAAAAATACAACGATAGCCGCTACAGAGATGAACTCAGTAAGGTTATTGAAGTTATTGAATGTTTCGAAGTTAGCGAAGCTGAAATACCTTCTTGGCAAACCTGTCATGAAGTGCATCGGGAAGAATATAGCATAAGCTCCAATAAGAGTAATCCAGAAATGGATCAAACCTAAAGTCTCATTCATAAAGCGACCGTAGAAACGTGGGAACCAGTGGTAAACACCGGCAAACATACCACAGAAAGCGGCTACACCCATTACTATGTGGAAGTGAGCTACAACGAAGTATGTATCGTGCAATTGAATATCAATAGCCGAGTTACCCAACATGATACCTGTAAGACCGCCTGATATGAAGAATGATACGAAGCCTATTGCAAAAAGCATAGGTGTATTCAATCTGATAGATCCTTTCCATATAGTACCTATCCAGTTAAATACTTTAATAGCAGATGGAACAGCAATCAACAGTGTAAACAATACGAATACCGCACCAAGGTTTGGATTCATACCAGTAACGAACATGTGGTGAGCCCATACAAGGAACGCTATGATAACGATTGCCATGATAGAGATAACCATCGCCCTGTAACCAAATATAGGCTTACGTGCGTGTACGCTCAACACTTCAGAAACTATACCCATCGCAGGAAGGATGATAATATAAACCTCTGGGTGACCAAGGAACCAGAACAAATGCTGGTAAAGGATAGGTGAACCACCTTTATAATCCAACAAGTTACCATTGATGATGATATCATTCAAATAGAATGAAGTGCCCAATAAACGGTCAAATTCTAATAGAGATACACCAGCCAAAAGAGCAGGGAATGAAAGGATACCCAATACAGCAGTAAACATGAACGCCCATATTGTAAGAGGCATTTTCATCATGGTCATACCTTTGGTACGCATGTTAAGGATAGTAGCAACATAGTTCAAACCACCTAACAGAGATGATACAACAAACAATGTCATAGCAAGAGCCCAAAGGTCGAAACCAAGACCCGAACCTTTGTTAAGAGCTATGTCTTTAATACCATTGATAGGAGGATATGCTGTCCAACCGCCAGAGGCAGGTCCTGTCTGGATGAAGAAAGACGATAACATAACGACTGATGCAGCAAAGAAGAACCAATATGAAAGCATGTTCATAAAGCCCGATGCCATATCGCGTATACCTAGTTGATAAGGAATAAGCAAGTTTGCGAATGTACCACTCAAACCACCTGTCAATACAAAGAATACCAGGATGGTACCGTGCATGGTTACAAGAGAAAGATAAAACTCGTTAGAAATCTTACCACCCTCTGCCCAACGTCCAAGGAATGTTTCCAGGAACGGGAACGTTTCATTTGGCCAACCCAACTGAAGACGGAATAGTACAGACAATAAACCTCCAACTATTCCCCAAAACATACCTGTAATAAGGAACTGCTTTCCGATCATCTTATGGTCGGTACTGAAAATATACTTTTGAATCCAAGTTTCTTCGTGATGGTGATCATCATGGCCGTGTGCATGGTCATGGCCGTGATCGTGTCCATGTGCGTGTAAATCCGTATTTACATTAATCTCTGCCGAGTGCATAATATCTTCTTTTAAAATTTATTTAATACGCAAATAGCGATTTCTAAATTACAATTACTTTGATTTAGTCAATAATGAAACAGGCTTATCAATAGCAACCTGAGCAGAATCTGCTGCAGGTAATTTAGCGCCGGGAACAACTTCAGTAGCTGCAGGTGTTGAAGAAGCCAATGTAGGTTTCACGACAGTTTCGTAATAAGAAGCCTGACCATCTAACCAAGCAGAATATTCAGCTTCATCTACTACTATCACATCTTTTTGCATAGCATAGTGCGAGCGTCCACACAATTCGGTACAAGCCAATTCGTATTTGAACGTTTCCCAACGAGGCCTTCCGGTCTCTTTGTTGATTTCCTGCCACCAAGGCTGTGTGCTAAGATACTGTTGCATCTCTTTGGTAGTCATTNNCATGGTAGGTGTAAAATAGAACTGAGTAGGCAAGCCCGGAACACAGTCCATTTTAACCCTGAAATGAGGTAGGTAGAAGCTGTGCAATACATCCAATGCTCCTAACTTAACTAATACAGGCTTATTCTTAACCAATACTATTTCTTTAGCATAGAAGTCGTCATGGCTTCTTTCATCTTCCCAGTTTACACCAAGGTCATTTTCAGGTGTTACGTGAATCTTATCAATGATACGCTCACCAAATTTAGCATCCTTACCCGGATAACGAACCTGCCATAGGAACTGCTTTGCAGTAGCTTCTATAACCATCATGTTTTTGTCGCGGGCGTTTACGTCGAATATCTTGAACCAAACACGCATACCAAATACCACAAGACCAGCCATAACTACTGCAGGTATTGCAGTCCATATAACTTCAAGTGTATTGTTGTGAGAATAGAAGTAAGCCTCTTTATTGTTAGCCTCGTTGTAACGGTAAGCAAACCAAAAAAGAGCTATATGTGTAAGTACAAATACTACAGATATGAAACCCAAAGTCCAGTAGAAAAGACTGTCAGTTTCAACACCATGCAATGATGCCGCTTTAGGTATCATTACCGGTACAAATTTCTTCACGCTCCAAGCTATGGCAGCCATGAAAAGAACCAAAAAGGCTATCATGAAATATCCATTCATGCGACTTGAATTGGTAGTATCTTTATCTTCCCCATTCAGCACTGCCGTCAATTCACTGGCACGAGCGATATACACCAACACCAGAAATAACAGAATGAAAATTGCAAAGGCTAATAAAACTGTCATTTTTCTTCTTTTTCTATTTATCCCGGAGGCAAAATTGCCTCAAAAATTTTAAACAATTAATAATGATTTAATAAACCTACTTCGTATTAAATCCAAATAAACTATATCTGGTGTTTGATAGACTCCTGCAAGTACGGATCGTTTGCCGGTACCAAAGGACGTTTAGCCAACTCCAAAAAGAACATAAACAAGAATGCACCAATAAAACCAGTAAAGATCATCAACTCAACCAATCCCAAGCTTGCATAGCTCAAAACTTTTTCTTCTTCTGCATGGCCTGATGGATGTGCCGCGTGAGCAGCATCTACAGCATGCCCTTCAGCAGATGTAGTGTGTGAAGCTTCTTCTGTTGAATGAGTTGCAGCTGCATGAGATTCGAGTTCAGTAGGTTTAGAATCAGCTACAACAGCTTCTTCTTTGTGCTCGGTAGCAGCAGCATGATTCTCAGCATACAATATCTGCTCTATAGATTTGTTAGCAGCATGATGCTCGCCACCTTCGTGGTGCGCAGATACAGGTGTATTTGGCTCTAACATTACCATGTTATAAAAATCTACATAGTGACCAAAAATGATAACTACAGCAGCAAAAGATAATACTTTGAAATTACGTTTTGCTCCACGCGTCATCAAAACAAGTAATGGTAACAAAAAGTTTATCGCTAACGCAAGAAAAATTGTGAACTTAAAACCTGCACCGAAACGTTTAGTCCAGTAGATGGTATCTTCCGGTATATTGGCATACCACTGAAGCATAAATTGGCTGAACCAAAGGTATGTCCAGAATACAGAAAAACCGAATAAGAATTTACCCAAATCGTGTATGTGGTTTTCATTTACCTGATTAAGGTGACCTTTAGATTTAAGGAAGATAATCAACAAGATAGTGAAAGCAAAACCTGCACAACCGTAGCTGGCAAAGTTATACCAACCGAATAGAGTTGAATACCAGTGAGGATCGATGCTCATTATCATATCCCAGCTAACGAAGCTCTCTGTAACCGCGAATACAACTATATAGGCAGCAGCAAGCAACTTAGATTTTTTGTAGACCTTAGGATCAGCCAAATCTTCCCTTCCGAAGAACTTAGTAAGCAATTTTGAAAAAAGTATCCAAAGAACAACATACAACACAATCCTGCCGCTCCAGAAAGGAAGGTTAAGGAAAATTGCTTTAGTTGTAAAGTTCTCCGGCATGTGCTTAGCATGCAACATGTGTGTCCAGTGGTCATATAGATTGTGACCGCCTACCCAGGTTAATGCGCATATAAGCAAAAGCAAGGGTCCGCCTATCACAAGGAAACCTGACAATGAAAGCATGATA
Organism: Bacteroidetes bacterium UBA7692; assembly: GCA_002482725.1. Taxonomy (GTDB): domain Bacteria; phylum Bacteroidota; class Bacteroidia; order Chitinophagales; family LD1; genus UBA7692. Next base: position 14,207 of record DLGO01000114.1, read on the forward strand.
CGCTTGATAAGGGTAATCCATCCTGAATAACCCAATTGATTAGCGCATACAAAGAACATACCGAATAGAGATATTCCGGTGAAGTAGTAAGCATTTACCAAAACATTTGACCAAAAGCGGCTATGATTATTATCGGTATAGCAAAGGAAAGCTAAAACAAGCCCTACTGCACCTACCAACATCATAATCCCGAGGTTGCGCTTTAATTTATCCGTGAATTGAAATTGTTCTGTCATTATATATTCAATTAAGAATCAGTAATTTATTTGTTTTTGGTTCAGATTACTTCTTAGCGGTTGTTGCAGAATCGGTAGCTACTACTGCGGTCGCAGATGCATCACCTTTAATACCAGCCAGGCTCTTGATGTAGTGAATAACTTTCCAACGGTCCTGAACATTCAACTGATTGCCGTAAGGTCCCATCATTCCTTTTCCGTAGCTAACGCTATAGAAAATGTTGCCATCTTTAATTTCAGGAAGTCTCTTGCTATAAGCAGGTGGAACTGCTGTGTAAGGACCATCGCTTCCATCCGGTAAAACAACCAACTGACCGTCACCATTTCCTTTTTCACCATGGCAAACCTGGCAATGAGTAGCATATAATGCTTTACCTGCATCCAGATTTTCTTTTGTGTAAGCCAACGGATCTTTAATCGAAGCTGCTGCTTTATCGTACTCCTCCTGCCATTTGTCAGGATTGTGCGTAAAGTGGTTCTTAGCCATATAGCTCATCAGGAAAGCCTGATTGGTGCGGATAGACTGGTCTTCAGGAACCCAACCACGAGGGATTGTACCTTCTACCGGCTTACGAGCACTCATATTATAGCCTTCAGGAGTTTTGATCGGACTTTCTGAATATGTTTCCCAAGCTCTGGAATATGCCATATCAGGCATATATACCTTACCCGGGCTTTTCGGGTCAGCACTGCCGCATGAAGCAACTACCATGGCTGCTACCGAAGCAAGAACAGAAATCTTTATAGTTGATTTAATCATTTGTTTTGAAATTATCATTTCTTCAATTAGAGAACCTTTTACCACTCAATTATTAGCTGTCGTGAAGGGATTCGTTATCGCTGAAAATTTTTGTTTTAACCTCTACTGCACCTTGCTCATTGCAAAGGGCCCTTAGCTTAGCTACTTCGCTCTCGTCTTTTCCTTCGATATCGAATACAAAGGCAAAACGGTCATCAGTAGTGCGCTTGTCGTAAATTCTTGGCACATAACCCGGGAAAAGCCTGTTCCTAACACAATAGGTCAACACCATACCAACCGATGCAAACAATACCGTTAACTCGAAAGTGATAGGTATGAAAGACGGAAGCGGCCAGTAAGGCTTACCACCGAAGTTGATAGGATAGTTGGTAGTCATAACCCATGACATAAGAGTAAGCGCCAGTGTAGTACCTGTAGCACCGAAGAAGAAACCTGCTGTGTGCAAACGGGAATCCCTGTACCCCAAAGCATGCTCCAATCCGTGAACCGGAAACGGAGTAAGCGTTTCATGAATAGCAACACCATCGTGGTGAAGATGTTCTGCAGCGTGTACAAACACCTCTTCGTGATCCCACAAGCCTATTAAGAATTTATTTGACATCTTTATTCAGTTATTAGTTAATAGTATGGTTCAGTTTGGCTGTGCCGCCCCTCACCTATTTACCAATTTATTTTTCGTCTTTGTTTGATAATTGAACGCTTCCTATAAATCCACCGTGCTTAGCACCTTCTTTTTCAGCCCTTTCTTTCTTAGCCACTTCAGATGAAGTCCTGAAGATAGATTTAACCTCTGCTATAGCCACTACAGGGAATGTTCTTGCAAACAACAGGAACAATGTAAGGAACAAGCCGATTGAACCAAGGTAGATACCCCAATCCACCCATGTTGGAGTGAAGTATGCGTGGCTTGATGGCAAGAAGTCATCAGCCAAAGAGGTAACGATGATAACGAAACGCTCGAACCACATACCGATGTTAACGAAGATAGACAGGATGAAAGTAACTACCAGGTTCCTTCTGTACTTCTTGAACCAGTACAACTGAGGAGACAACACGTTACAAGACATCATGGCTGTGTATGCCCACCAGTACTTACCAAAAGCACGTGAGTAGAATGCATACTGCTCGTACAAGTATCCTGAGTACCAAGCGATGAACAACTCTGTGATGTAAGCTATACCAACTATAGAACCTGTAAGAACGATAACTTTATTCATCGACTCTATGTGGTTGATAGTAATGTAATCTTCCAGCTTAAATATTTTCCTTGTGATCAACATCAGGGTTTCCACCATGGCGAAACCTGAGAAGATAGCACCCGCAACGAAGTATGGAGGGAAGATGGTAGTGTGCCATCCCGGAATAACCGAAGTTGCGAAGTCAAAAGATACTATGGTGTGAACCGACAAAACCAGCGGAGTAGACAAACCTGCAAGCACCAATGATAGTGACTCGAAACGCTGCCACTGTTTTGCAGTACCCTGCCAGCCGAAGCTAAGTGCGTTATAAATGAATTTCCTCCATTTAGTAGTAGCACGGTCACGTATTGTAGCAAAATCCGGCATCAAACCAGAGTACCAGAACAAAACTGATACTGTGAAGTATGTAGAAATCGCGAATACGTCCCAAAGCAACGGTGAGTTGAAGTTAACCCATACCGGACCACGAGTGTTAGGGTAAGGGAAGATGAAAAAGCCCATCCAAACACGGCCCATGTGGAATACCGGAAACATACCGGCACATATTACCGCAAATATGGTCATCGCTTCTGCAGCACGGTTGATACCGGTACGGAACCTTTGACGGAAAAGTAACAAGATAGCAGAAATCAAAGTTCCCGCGTGGCCTATACCAATCCACCAAACGAAGTTGGTGATATCCCAAGCCCAACCAATTGTCTTATTCAATCCCCAAGTACCGATACCGTAGTAAACGGTCCAGCCAAGACAAAAGAAGAAGAACAAGGCTCCCATTCCGCAAAGACCAACCGCGATCCACCAAATAAGTGGCGGACGGCCTTCCGTAGGTTTTACCAAATCATCAGTGATCTTGGTGTAGTTTTTGTCTAAGCCATTAATGAGCGGCTCCCTAAATTCTGACTCGTATGCGTGCATGTTATCTGAAATTCGTTTAGCTTAAATTTATTGTTCCTGGTTTGGGTTATGCGTGATGAGCTTCTTCTGTGTGTTGATCTGATTCAGCTTTCTTGTTCCTAACCTGAGTTTGATACAAAACGTTTGGCAATGTGTGGATCTCTTCGATAACACCGAAAGTCCTTTCATCTATCATCGCTTTGTATACTTCACTTGTTTTATCGTTCCTGTCTCCAAAAATGATAGCACCTGTAGGGCAAGAAGTCTGACAAGCTGTAGTAGCCTCGCCATCTTTCAATATCCTGTTCTCTTTCTTAGCTGTCAATTTAGATTCCTGCAAACGCTGAACGCAGAAAGAGCATTTCTCGATTACACCACGTGAACGTACTGTAACATCCGGGTTAAGCACCATGCGTGCGATAGGCTCGTGCAATCCAAGCTGGAATGAAGACAATTTAGTATCGTTGTCTAATCCACCTTCTACTGTAAAGCTATCTGCTGCATTGTAGTCGTACCAGTTGAAACGCCTTACTTTATAAGGGCAGTTGTTAGCACAATACCTTGTACCGATACAACGGTTATAGGTCATCTGGTTCAAACCTTCGCTGCTGTGGTTGGTAGCTGCTACCGGACAAACGTTCTCGCAAGGAGCATTGTCGCAGTGCTGGCATAGCATAGGCTGGAATGTAACTTCCGGATTTTCTTCAGTACCTGTAAAGTACCTGTCGATACGCAACCAGTGCATCTCACGGGCACGGCGCACCTGGTCTTTACCAACCAAGGCTACGTTATTTTCTGAATTACATGCTACAACACAAGCGCTGCAACCTGTACAAGTGTTCAGGTCGATAGCCATTGTCCAGTGGTGTCCCGGACGGTCGTGCGTAGGATATAATGTAACTGAGTTAGCAAGGATTTCTGCACGCTCTTCATTGCCGGCAGCAGGATTCAACCTGTACTCGTCCAATGTAGTTTCTTTGATGATCTTACGCGTTTTAACGCCACCCAAACCTTTCAGGGTAATGCTGTGGTGTGTTTGCGTAATAGCAAGGTATTCAATACGGCCAGTTTTTGACCATTTTACATCACCTACAATATTTTTATAGCTACCATTCTCCAATGCAAGGAAAGGGAAGGCATTTTTACCAACTAATAATTGGTCGCTGCTTACGGCAGTTCTGCCATATCCCAAAGCAACACCGAAAGTATTGTCAGGAGTACCAGGTATAGCAACCACAGGTAATTCTATTGAATTGTCACCCGCAGTCAATTTGATCACATGGTATTCTTTAGTATTTACATCCGGTTTAAGGTTGTTTTTCTCAGCAAACTTAGGGCTTACGATAATGTAGTTATCCCAAGTGATTTTGGTAACCGGATCCGGAATCTCGTGCAACCAAGGATTATCGCCCCATGAGCCTTCGCCCATAGTAAGTGACTCATATACTTTCAACTGATACTCCCCTCCTTTTCCAGCGGCTGCTGCCAAAGAAGCAGCTGCGTCAGCAATGTTCGGATTGCCTGCTGATGTAGCTACGCTGCCACCAACCACAACCTCTCCGTCATGCACTGCAGTATCCCAGAATGCCCAGAAACCGTTGTATTTAGTTTGCTTAGGATAGATGGAAGACTCCCAATATTTCTGCAGGAACTCATAATAGTTATTACCTTTTCCTGTCCACACCAAAAGCGTTTCCTGGAATTGGCGTGTATCGAACAATTTAGAGATAGTAGGCTGTTGTGTATTAAATACTCCTGCTTTAGGTTCAACATCACCCCATGACTCCAAATAGTGATTATCAGGTAATACATACTGAGAAACCTCTGTAGTTTCATCTATTGCTGTAGCAAAAGAGACAGATAGTTCTGCTTTTTTGATCAGTTCAGCAAGTTCTTTTGTGTTCGGGTGATTCAATACAGGATTTGCATCGTAGAACAATACTCCTTTTACAGAGCCATCTTTCAAACCATTATATAAATCAGTTGCACTTTTATCAGAACCTTGTTTAAGCAACAAAGCATTTTCGAAAGAAAGCGTGTTGCCATAGTTACCCAAAGCTGTATTGATAGCATTTGCCAACAACTGAGCATTTACATCATTCGAACCGCTTACAACGATACTTGCGCCTTTGGCAGCAAGCAACGCTTTTGCAGCTTCTTCTATTTTAGCATTTTTAAGACCTCCTGCAAGGCTACCACCGGTAACTGCATTGTACAATCCTATAAGTGCAGCATTCTCTTCGAATGGTTTTACCACCACCCTGTAGTCTGCTTTGAATCCTGTGATAGTAGGAACGCTTTCGAACTGGAATGTCTGAGACATAACAGGATTAGCTTTGCTAACCCTTCTGTTTACCGCCCAGTCTGATTCGTATTCTGTGTGGTTCAACCAAGTACCAAGGTAATCGGCACCAACACCAACTATAACTTTAGCTTTAGCAAAAGCATAATTAGGCGCTACACGTGCACCGAAAGACAATTGGTTGGCATCCAGCAAACCTGAGTAAGAAATAGCATCGTACACCAAATGCTCAACATTTGAGTAAGCAGCTTTCAAATCAGCTATCAAAGCTTTTGTAGAAGGACTGGTGATAGATGAAGTGAATAATACCACTTTACCGTTAGATGCTTTAAGGCTATCAAGTTTTGCTTTTACCTCTGCATCAGCTGTTTCCCAAGTGATGTTTTCTTTTCCTCGCTTAGGATTACGGAAACGGGTTCCGCTATACAAACCAAGTACAGAAGCCTGTACTTTGGCACTTGTACCGCCTTTTGATACAACAGATAATTTGTTACCTTCTACTTTGATAGGACGGCCTTCGCGTGTTTTGATCAACACTGCGCAGTGCTCGCCACTCTGGCTGAAAGTAGTAGCATAGTAGTTAGCTATACCCGGAATAATCTCTTCCGGCTTCCATGCGTAAGGAATAGACTTTTTAACAGGTATCTCGCAACTTGCCGCTATAGTAGCCGCTGTTACGCTGAAACCAAGCATTTTAAGGAAATCCCTTCTGCTTGTAGAACCTTCTGTAGTTACTGCATCTGAAGCGCCACCCAAAATCGGCAAATCTTCAGAAAACTCTTTGCTTTCATTAGCCAAGAATGCAACTTCCTGTTCTTTCTCTTCTAAGCCTTTCCAGTATATTTTATCAGCCATGACTTACTTTATTGTTTCGCTATGCTTAATTATCAGCTTTCGCGTTATTTATTTTAAATGAATCTGATTTCTGTTCTTAAATTATCTGATTAGTAGTGACATTTTTGACATTCAGTACCGCCTATGTTCTCTACAGTTACTTTTTCGATTTTCTTGTTTTTCAAGTCTTCGTGAAGCTTCTCATAAATAGTATAGTAGTTGTTAGAAGCAAACTGAACTTCAGTTTGACGGTGACAGTTGATACACCATCCCATTGATAGCGGAGCATGCTGGTAAACTTCTTTCATGGTTTCGATAGGACCGTGGCAAGTCTGACACTCTACTTTACCCGCATTCACGTGTTGTGAGTGGTTGAAATAAACGTGATCAGG
>DLGO01000114.1:20834-35232 GCA_002482725.1 Bacteroidetes bacterium UBA7692
CATGAATCCTTACCCATTCGATAGGCTTAGGCTCAGCAACATATTTCTGAAGCTTAACATCCCAGCCTGCTGCTGCATATATTTTAGCAATCTCGGTGGTACCTGTTTCAGGTCCTTTCTGAACGTTTTTATGACAGTTCATACAAGTATTCACTGAAGGAATATTGCTGTGCTTACCGAAATTGGCGCTAGTATGGCAATACTGGCACTGAATGTTGTGCTTGCCTGCGTGCAACTGGTGAGAGAACTTAATAGGCTGTGCAGGTTGGTAACCTTGCTGGCGACCTAAGTGCACTGCTGAGTCTACTGTATGGTAACCAAGGTAAACCAATCCTATAATAATAATAGTAGCGATGAATTTGCGCGATTTGAAGAAAGGCTTTTTATTTTCCGTAGCAACGTACTCACCTTTTTTCTCTGCCACTGCTTTATCCAATTGCTTGGTAACTGCTATTAATATAAGTACCAATAATAAAAGGAAAGATACAAACAGTATAACGGCAAGACTAGGACCTTCTGCAGTCTGATTGGAATCAGTAGTTTCAGGACCACCCGTAGTAGGTGTAACAGGGGTGGGAGTTGTACCAACTGTAGAATTATCTACATACAATAAAATGTTATCTATCTCGTCATCAGAAAGACCAGGGAAAAGATTCATGGCTGTAGGAGCGTAATTACTCATCTTAACAGCATACTCGTAATTAGCTTTTACCGGAGTATTCCAGTTCTTTACCCAGGCATGCAACCATTGCTTTCCTGTTTTGCCATCATGGTCGCCCGCGGCTTCCCACCTTGCAGTAACACCCTTCAAGGCAGGACCTGTACCAGCCACCAAAGGATTGTGACAAGATGCACAGTTTGCTTTGAATAAGGTTTTACCCGCTGCGATCTTCTCTTTATCCTGAGCAGATAAAGATGTAGTGAATAGAATTGCTACTACAGCAATGATCGAAAAACGAATATTGAAGAAAGATTTCATGCGCAGAATCTGGTCTTTAGACCAACATTGACCACTTGTCATGGATTTGTCATTTTAATGCCGCGCAAATATAGAAGCATGAATCCCACAATTCCTATGATTGTGTGTAAAATTTTCACCGAAACCACTAGTTTAGAATCGTTCTAAATAAGTATATAAGTAATTGATATTCAATACAATTTGATTTAAAATTATCGTCGTTGTTTACAACTAAGGAGCAATGTGGATTTTTTTAGCAAAATAGACATCCCCAAAATGGGCTTCGACGGGGTATGGAAGTACATAAAATTAAAAATTAACCGATTAAAAAACGCTAAAAAGCTATGCAGAAACAGGGTAGCTTCCTGATACTAATGCTGAAACGCCTTTATAATCAATCAGTTAGCCAGCAGTGTGAAGCGTAGCATAAACCATACGGTCATTTCCGACAAAATCCTTCAATAACTCCACTTTATATCCTGAATTAATGAATATGTCAACGGTTTCCTTGCCTTTGGCGCTGTGGATCTCTAAAAAAAGCATGCCATTAGGGTTTAAATAATGTTTCCCCAACTCCGCTATTCTTTTATAGAATAATAGTTCATCTGTGCCATCCACAAAAAGAGCTTTATGCGGCTCAAAATCCAGTACGTGCCTGCTTATATCTTTATTTTCATCATTATTGATATATGGAGGATTACTTACTATAATATCATATGCGGACCCGGGAGCAGCATTAAGTATGTCCAGGTTATAAAACTCTACCGCCACTTTATTGGCCTTAGCATTTGCGGCAGCAACCGACAGGGCATTGTCGTCAATATCACAGGCACTGATCTTTGCAGAAGGGAGCTCTTTGGCAAGAGAAACAGCTATGCAGCCACTTCCGGTACCGATGTCCAGAATAGATATTGCACTCTCCTTCCCTACTCTTTCTATTATAAGGCTAACCAAGTCTTCGGTTTCAGGCCGGGGAATAAGCACAGACTCGTTTACCTTAAACGATAATCCATAAAATTCTGCCTCACCTAACACATACTGTACAGGCCGATGAGCCAACAGTTCGGCCAATATGTCCTTTATAGTTTCCTGCTGGTAGGTAGTCAATAAACGGTATCTGTCCATACCCATCTGGAGCTGGTTCAGTTCCAGCACCTTTTCGAACACTAAACGCGCAATAGAACGCGACTCGGATGCATCATATATAGAGAGCAGTGAATCGTGGTAGAGCTTAAGTGCATCAGCGATAGTCATAGAACACAATTATAAACGATTCTTACCTTAGCAGCATGTTTTCTGATGAATTGTATATGAACCGGTGCCTGGAACTGGCGGCAAAAGGACTTGGCAAAGTAGCGCCAAACCCAATGGTGGGAGCAGTTTTGGTACATGAAGACCTTATAATAGGTGAAGGATACCATCAACAATATGGCGGACCGCATGCCGAGGTAAATTGCTTTGATAGCGTAGCAGAAAAAGACAGGAAACTAATACCACAAGCCACTTTGTATGTAAGTCTGGAGCCATGCTCGCATCAGGGCAAAACACCACCCTGCGCAGACAGGATAATAAAAGAACAAGTACGCCGTGTGGTAGTAGGGAGTGGAGACCCAAACCCACTGGTAGCAGGCAATGGAATAAAAAAGCTGAAGGCTGCAGGGATAGATGTGACCGAAGATGTGCTGAAAGAAAAGTGCGATGAACTAAACAGAAGGTTTAATACCTACCATAAAGAACACAGGCCATATATAATACTAAAGTATGCGGAAAGCAGAGATGGATTTGTTGCGCCAGAAAGCAATACACAAGCATGGCTGAGCAATGAACTAAGCAAGCAACTGGTGCACAAATGGAGAAGCGAGGAGCCTGCCATACTAATAGGCTACAATACAGCACTGGCAGATAACCCACAGCTAAATGTGCGTGAGTGGACAGGCACAAATCCTATACGTATAGTATTGGACAGAGATGCAACGCTACCAAAGAATCTGCACCTGTTTAACGGACAATCAAGAACCTTGGTTTTCACTCAAAACACCGCAGTTAATTTTCCGGATTCTGAAGCGATAGAAATTGATTACTCCAGGGATTTGGTGCCTCAAATACTGCATGTACTTTTTGTGCAGCAGATACAATCTGTAATAATAGAAGGTGGCGCAGCTACACTTCAGCTATATATAGATGCAGGACTATGGGATGAAGCAAGGACAATAAGTACCGGTAAAGTGCTGGGCAATGGAAAGAAAGTGCAATTCAGTAAATCTACATTGACTGAATCATTTCACTTAAAGGAAGATATAGTATCAATTTACAGAAATACCTGTACTAGTAACTAGTCCTTAATTACTTGTACTCCGTCCACAAAGTATTTAGTATCGCCCTGCCAGAAGAAGTTGTGGATCACCTCTTTGTAATGAAGGCTTACATAGCGCCCCTCCACAGTCATCAGTTGCTTAGCTACCGCATCGTCTTTAACACTAAAAGCCCATTTGTTATTTACTGATATGATGTTCTTATCTTCCTGTTGAAGGCCGCCAATATTCAACTCTCCTTCGTAGGTTTTCATCACATAGCCCCTGCTGGAAAATTTGATAAGCAAACCAGCTCGGATACCTTCGCTGTAAGTATAACCTGCTACCAGGTAAAAGATACCAAAGCCTACGACAATCACCAGCGCTATAATGATCAAAACACGCGAAAACGTTTTTTTAACAGACCCGCTGTTATTGCCTGAAGTGTTGGTTGCCATACTGATATTTTTATCAATACTAATTTAAAAGACTAATATTCTCAAATAAATCCCCACGGATGGAGTTTTTTTTATCTTCGCGCCGCTTAAAATTTCAATACGCACTTTGCGTCATACAACAATATGGATAATAAAAATACACTGATAGGTACTTTGCTGATTGGCTTATTGCTACTGGCATTTATCTTTTATTCGGATAAAAAGAAGAACGACGAGGCAAAGAACCAGCCCGCAAAACCCAAAACAGAGCAAACTGCCAAAACAACTGCGCCTGAATCTACTCCTATATTAAGCCCTGCAGACAGCTCCGGGTCAACAGCGGCAGTAAGTCAGGATAGCCTGAACGCGGCAAATGAGTTTGGCGCATTTGCTACAGCAGTAAACAAAGCTGAGCAACTGGTAGTAGCAGAGACAGATTTGCAGAAAATCACCTTCTCCACTAAAGGAGGATTTATAAAAAGTGTAGAGCTGAAAAAGTACAAAACATGGGATAAAAAGCCTTTGATACTTTTTGATGATAAGAACACGAAGCTGAATTATTCCTTCTCTACCAATGACAATAAGGTAATCAACACCAGCGAACTGAACTTTGAGCCAAGCGTAAGCGAGGTAAAGGTTTCCGGTACTGACAGTACGGTAGTTTCATTTAAAATGAAACTGAACGAAGGGCAATATATAGAGCAGGTATATACACTAAAAGCAAACGACTACAGCGTAGGGTACAGCCTGAACCTGGTAGGATTGGACAAGATAGTACCGGCGAGCAGCACCAGCATAAACGCAGACTGGAATACAGTGCTGAAAACATTTGAAAAAGACCTGGGAACTGAGCGCAGGTATTCTGCCCTATACTTTAAATACAAAGGAAACGAGGTTGCCCACCTGAAAGACGATGGCAATGAAGACCTGAAATTTGATACCCCATTGGAATGGATATCATTCAAACAGCAGTTCTTTAATACATCACTGATAAGCCCTAAAGGCGATATCAAATACGGTAAGCTGAAAACATACCACGTGAATGAGGAAACCAACTACGTGAAGAAGTTCACTACCTCGTATTCACTACCTTTCAAAAGCGGAAATAACAGCTACGACTTTAAATTGTACATGGGGCCAAACGGATTCCAATCGTTGTCGCACGCGGGTTACGACTTGCAGGAGATATTGAAACTAGGACCAGACTTCTTCCTGTTTTCATGGGTGAAGTACATTACCCGCTTTATCATCTGGATATTCAGCATATTCGATTCTACAGGATTGAACTATGGTATCATCATCCTGATCATGACCATATTGCTTAAAATAGCGCTTCATCCGTTCACTTATAAGTCTTACAAATCGGCGGCCTCTATGAAGCTGCTGCAACCGGAGCTGGCGGAGATAAAAGCCAAGTACGGTGATGACCAGACCAGGATAGGCCAGGAACAAATGAAGCTATACTCCAGGGCGGGCGTGAGTCCGTTTGGCGGGTGCCTGCCGCTGGTGCTGCAGATGCCGATACTGATGGCGATGTATTACTTCTTCCCGGCGTCTATTGAGTTGAGGCAGGAGTCATTCCTATGGGCTACGGATTTGAGCTCATATGATGCGATTGTGACATTCAGCTCTGCATTGCCTTTGATAGGTTCGCACATAAGTTTGTTTACCATATTGATGACTATATCATCGATACTACAGGCGGTGATGAACAGCAATACCAATAACATGCAGAACCAGCAGCCGGGCATGCAATACCTGCCGTACATAATGCCGGTAATGTTGATGTTCGTGTTCAACAGCTTCCCTGCGGCCTTGACGTACTACTACCTGTTGCAGAACGTGATAGGTATGGGCCAGCAATGGATCATACAGAAGTTCTTTATAGATGAGAAGAAACTGCACGCACAAATAGAGCAAAACAAGAAAAACCCTAAACCTAAGAGCGCGCTGCAAAAGAAACTGGAGGAGATCCAGAACCAGGCAGCTGACCAGAAAAAAGGTAAGAAATAAACAAAAAAGCCCGATGACGTTCATCGGGCTTTTTTTTATGGAAAGTGCTTAATGCTTAAAACAGAATTGCAAGGATGCGGTTGATTTCTTCCTCAGCTATTTGTTGCTCTGCAAGGCGTTCGCGCACGAAAGGAACAGCATAGAAAGTGCCAACGAGGGGTTGTGCGATATCAGCTGAAACACCTGCTAATTCGAGGCTTTCTATTTTGCCATGACTGATAACAATCTTACCATTTTTGTGGATGGTGGAGTCGGGCGAGCGGCCAAGAATCCAATCGGGGGTTGCGTATTTTTCTTCGGCCATCTGGTTTATTTCGGTAAGGTTAGCATCAGTGAGTGTAAGCGTATCTTCAGTTATATAGTCGAGCAGGTAGGTTAATAGTTCGTCAGCAGTTTTGATGGAGGCATTGACATCGGCCAGGTTCATGACGGAACTGCGGACGGAACTAACACCCTTACTCTCCACTTCAAAATCGTTTGGCTTCAGCGCAGCTCGCAGGTTATCGAGGTTGGCATTTACCAGAATGGTGCCGTGGCTGGCTATGTTGACACGGTTGGTGAACTGTGCGCTGCCGGATACTTTTTTATCGCCAATCATAAGGTCGTTGCGCTTGCTCCACTCTACAGGAAAGTGTGCGGCCCTGAGGGCATCTACTACAGGACAATGCAGCAACTGGTAGTTGTTAACCTTGCCGTCTTCGAAGGCTGCTATAACACAGAAATTGAGGTTGCCCTCATCGTGGTAAACGGTGCCGCCACCACTGACACGGCGCACAAATGTATTGCCGGGAGTATGAAGGTATTCTGCGTTTACCTCTTTCCAGATGCTTTGGTTTTTACCCACCACCACGCAGGGCTTATTGATGTAGAGCAACAGGTATTCGCAATCGCTGCAATCGGCATTGCGGGCGAGCCACTCCTCCAGTGCGGCAAAGTGCCAGGCATTAAAATAGGATGGATAGGTAACTGACTTTATCTTCATTCAGTTTCGAATTCTACTACAGAGTTATCTATCCGAGTGCCGGAGCGGTAATACAGATATACCAGCAATATGCTGGCGGCGGTAAACAGGTGCCATGCTGCATGGCCCTGGAATATGCTCTCGGGGCTGCATAAGGCATGCGTCCTGTCGAGCATCCAGATAGAGAAGCCAATAAGCATGCAGAAAAAGGAAGCCTTGATATAGTTGGTGAAGTATTGGCTCTGGCTCTTGAAATACAGGTAATACAAAGTGCTGATGGCCAGTATACCAATAAGGGAAGGGAACAGCACATTGATGTTCATGCGCCACAGCCAACCGAAAATGATGGCATTAAGTATAAGCGCTACTGCTACTACATACCCATGAGATGAGCGCCATTTGCCCAACACTTTTACCACAGGTGTGCTTTTGTACAGGTTGAAGGTAAATATGGTAACGACAAGGAAGTACATAGCCGTTTGGTCCATCTTTTGGAAGGGTGCCTTCAGCGAAGCATGGTACAGGAAGCTACCTACAAAAAGGTATAGCGCGCAAAGGCCGAATAGGATAGAAAATACCGGGTATTGCACAAGGAAGTTGTTGGACTGCCTGCGTTTCTGCCCTTGCTTCAGGTCCTGTATGCCTATGGTAAGCACTATTAATGCTACGGCAAAGTAACCCAGATTGCTCCATGTGTTGGCGGGCTGGCGAACAATTTCGTCCATGCGGTTCAGCTCGCAAAAATGGGCGGCATTGCCCGTAGCAGCTGCATAGCGCTGCCATACATCTGTGCTTTCGAACACCTGATAACTGAATATGAGCGCAGCCACTAAAAACAGGAAAATAGTGATAGGAAGATGGAACGCCCTGGGGCTTAAATGCTCCAGGTAAAGACGGGTACGAAGCAGCTTCCACTTCAGGAATATTTTCATGTTATGCGTTGTTTTTGATGGTTTTGTGACACTACAAATCTAAATAATTAGAATCTTATTAAAGGTTTTAAAGGAAATAAAAAATGTTCCGCATCTTGCAGCGTCTACAGATAATACGAACAAACAGAAAAATGGTTAAGCTTACAGAATGCCCCAGGGATGCTATGCAAGGTATAAAGCAATTTATACCTACCGACAAGAAAATACAATACATAAATAAGTTACTGAAAGTAGGTTATTACGCCCTTGATTTTGGCAGTTTTGTGTCGCCTGATATTATTCCTCAAATGGCTGATACGGCAAAGGTTCTGAACGGTTTGGAGCTGAATGCTGACAGTGCAAAATTAATCTCCATAATTGCCAACGAACGCGGCGCAAATGATGCAGTTCAGTTTGATGAAATAACTTACCTGGGCTTCCCTTTTTCGGTGAGCGAAACATTCCAACAGCGCAATGCAAATTCGTCTGTAGAAGAGTCGCTGAGCCGCGTGGAAAAGATAAAGTCAATAGCGGATTCTCGCAACAAAGAAATCATATTGTATGTGAGCATGGGCTTTGGTAATCCCTATGGCGACCCTTATAGCCCCGAGATAGTGGCCGAATGGGTGGAGAAGTTGAGCCAGCTGGGCATTAAGATTTTTATGCTGAGCGATACCATTGGTGTAGCTGAGCCGGAGAATATCTCTTACCTGTTTTCTACGCTGATACCTGCCAATAAGCACCTGGAGTTTGGCGCGCATTTCCATACTGCGCCGCATAACTGGAAAATGAAGCTGGATGCAGCCTACGATAATGGCTGTATGCGTTTCGATGCTGCGCTAAAGGGTTATGGTGGCTGCCCTATGGCCAAGGATGACCTGATAGGCAATATGCCTACAGAGAACCTACTGAACTACTTTAAGCCTGAGGATTTTGGGCCTAAGTTCAGCTTGCCGGCTTTTGAAGAGGCTTTGAGGGAGGCGATACATGTGTTTCCGGCACATTGATTGATTTGTTTTTAACCCGTGGTTTGTGTCCCCACAAAACACAAATCAGCCAGAAATGCCCGTTTAGATCCATTTACCAACCAATATTGTTTTGGTCGATTGTTCCGCAAGGACGAATGATAATTCGTCCCTACAGAATACACCTTACGGATTTAATACCTTTTCGCCGTGGTTTGTGTCCACAAATCAGAAACACATTCCCATTCAAATCCCGTTTCCAACCCAATTTAATTTGGTCGATTGTTCGACAAGGGCGTATGCAATTATTCACCTCTATAATTTTATGGGTGTTCATGATTGCCTTCGGCAGTTCGCCCCTACACCATACGGATTTAACGCATTCCCCGTGGGGCCCTACAGAATAACCCCATATCATCCCCTCTCCTTCTTGCCCGCTATTGCAAAATCTATGCGGTAGTAGAATAGTGGCAGGAAGCCGAGCTGATACACCACCTTTTCGGGTTCGCTTGGGCTTACGTAGTCTATGCGCAGAGGGTTTTTCTGGAAGGTGACGTTCACCAGGTCTATGCCCACTTCGTGGGTTACCTTGCGGGTGTTGCACTTGTAGTTGATTTTGATGTCGAAGCGGAAGTATGGCTTAAAGCTGCGCATGTTGCGCACGGCATCCATCACCACCGGGTCGTCGCTTAGCTTGCTGGCCGTGGTGTCGTAGGTAGTGTATCGCTTGCCGCCTGCCAGGGTTACTTTGCCGCCTATACCGAAGGTGTTGATGCGCTTCTGGTTCTGCTGCTTGTCGCGGCCAAACCATACAAACTCCTTGGTGCCCAGCACATTCAGGTTGTAGCGGCCGTTGAAGTCACTGTTGTACCATTTGCCATCGCTGGGCTTGTATTTGGCATCGTACACCGAGCCGGTAAACAACAGGAACCAGTTTTTGGTAAAGAATTTCTCCAGCGTAAACTCAAAGCCATAATTGCGGCCAATGCCTTTGTTCACCAGCTTGGTAGGGAAATAGCGCTCGAAGCCTGCGCCCTGGTTCAGCACACAGAACGAGGACGAGAAAGTATCTACCGGAATATTGAACAGGTGCTGGTAGTACACCTCTGTCTTGATGCGGAAACCCTGCTTAAAGAAGATATCGTAGCTAAGCACAGAATGGAAGCTGCGCATAAAATCCAGCTTTTGGTTATAGGGTGATTCGTAGTTGCGTATATCGTTGTTGGAGCTGAAATACACATAGCCCGGCAGCATTTGCGAGTGCAGCCCCACCCCTGCGCTTACGCTTTGGTTTTGTTTGAACTGGTACTTGATAGAGGCGCGCGGCTCTATGCTCCAAGAATTGTTGAGCGTAAACAGCTGGCCATGCAGGCCCGCATTTACCGTCAGCTTATTGTTGATGTTCCACTTCCACTGAACATAAGGCTGAAACAGGAAATCCCAGCGTTTGGTGTCGCTGCGCTTCACCCAATCGTAAATCACTTCGTTGTAGTTGCTATCTGTAAAGTTGAACCTGTACGCATCAGTGATAAGGCCAAAGCGGATGGTGTGGTGGGTGTTCAGCTTATAGTTGCGCATAAACGAACCCGTCAGCTTACCGATGATATATACATAGCGTAGCTTGGGGTACAGGGAGTCTATTACCCAGCGCTTTTCCGGGCCGGAAGAATCTATATGGCGCAGCACGCGGGTATGGTCCACATCTACCCACTCCACACTGCTGGCAAAGGTGATATTGGAATACACTCGGTCGTTGATAGGGCGGGTATAATTCATGCCCACAACGCCCATGCCCGATTTAAAAATCTCATCTCGGCCACCCGAGGCATAGATATCGCGGTCGTTGATGGTGGTGGTTTTGCTGGTAAGCAGGTTGATATTGCTGTAGCCGCCTATACCAAACACGCTCAGGTTGCCGCCATTCTTGGTGGGGAAGTTCATTTTAAACTGCAGATCGGTGTAGCGCGGTATAGCGCTGGTACCAATATCCAGCCCCATGGCATTCAACAGTTCCAGGGTAGCATAGCGGTAGTTGAATACATAGCTGGATTTCTTCTTTTTGCTGAAAGGGCCTTCGCCGAAAATATTGGCACCCAGCAAGCCAAACTCGCCTGTAAATTCATGCTTTTCGTTGTTACCTTTTTTCATACGGATATCGAACACACCTGCGTTGGCGTTGCCGAACTCTGCCTGAAAGGCACCTGTATAAAAGTCGGAGTTGCTGAGCATGCGGTTGTTGAGTATGGCCACGCTGCCACCCACACTACCGGGAATGTTGAAGTGGTTGGGGTTGGGGATGTTGACGCCCTCTACCCTATACAGCAAACCAAAGGGGCTGTTGCCGCGGATAACGATATCGTTGCGGCTATCGTCGCTGCCATTGACCCCGGCAAAGTTGCTGGCCATGCGCGCAGGGTCTCCCCTGCTGCCTGCATAGCGCTCTGTCTCTTCTACATTAAAAGTACGCGCGCTGATGGTGGCCATTTCATTGATGGTTTCGCCGGGCTTGCCGGCCCTTACTTCTACCTCGTCCAAAGCGGCCACGCTCGATTCCATTTCTATATTCAGTATCAGCTCCTTGCCAGTGTTCAGGATTACGTTGGACATGTACACCTTTTTGTAGCCAATGTAGGAGGCTGCAATGTTGATACGCCCTACCGGAATATTGGGCAACCGGAATACACCGCTCTCATCTGTCGAGGTAGATGCCAGCACAGAGTCGCCTTTGATAACACCGATAGCCACACCGATGAGCGGCTGCTGGTCGTCCTTATCTATTATAGTACCGCGAATAGTTTGTGTAATCTGGGCCTGGGTGAACTGACCCATGAATATGCAACATAGAATAAGGTAGATATGCCTCATAAGCCTATTGGTTTCGTGCGCTTTATGTGCAATATAGGAAAAATCGGAATGGGATATTAAAGGTTGTTCACCACTTATAGACAACCCATATATTAAATCCCATTCTAGCTTAACCTACTAAAGATTTTATTCGAACTATCATCTTTCACAAAAAGCAGACATTCCTTATAATTTTTTGCAGATCTAGTTGATTTCCCTTATCATTATATGAACTCATCATTTCAATCCCTATTAACCTTTACGCCAACTGAACTAAATCAATAAATTATATTTTAGAAGAAAGTAGAAGATATTTCAGAGTTCCGATATTAGATGAATATTTGATAAAGACAATAAAAAAAGCAGAAGTTTTATCTAAGTATTATCCTCATGAGGGGAGTTTGAACACTCAAAGTGAGCCAACCTAAAACTTTCATAAGTACAAGTTGCATCTGTTACTTCTTTTAATCCATTGGTATAATGCGTAATTCGTACTCCTTGACTAAATTTAGTAAAATCATCAACTTTTTTTAAATCGATTTCTACGTTTCCATTTGGAGTAGGTACTTCTATTCTCATTCTTCAAATGTAATACAACCTGTGACTGTAGCAATACCTACCTTCTTAGCAAAAGTTTTTTGCAAAAGTAGTCATTGGTCTCTATCTTAATACATTTTTTATGCTGATAAGCAGATACTGGTATAAATGAAGTTATAATCACTACAGCAAGGAAAAGTAAGACTTTTATAATTTATTGTTTCGAAATTGATAATGAAAAATAGAAGCAGTAGAATCCGATATTCCTATCAAACATCGTTACTAGATGGATTTTTCTATTATTGACGTAATTGGTGTAATAATCTGGTGCTACACTTGTCCAAGTTTCATCATAATGCTTTAGTAAATACATCTCGGTATCTTTATCGTGTGGCACCATAGTTACTAAACTACAGACATCATTTTTATTAAAGATTATATTCCATTCAATATTATTTTCATCCTTATAATATAGAGCCTTGCTATAATCAGTAGTTCTAGTTATTTGAGGTTTATAATTTACCGTTAGAGTTTTAATATCATTTAATGATTTATCCAAGTAACTCATTTGCGAATAGCAGGTAATACTGGCAATAAAGAAAGCTACTAATATTATGATTCTCACTTATGAATTTTAGACTTCAAAGATTCTCTTTATTTTCCAAACTTTAAATAAAAACACATAGAATCCTCATAAGCCACAGCAACAGTTAGCTCCACCAAGCGACCACTTAAAAATTCTACACTTGTTACTTTTATAAATAGCCTGCATTGTATTACTTAAAGTAATACAATAACTACAAAATGAAATTTACCCTCTTTACCCTGTTATGCTGCTTTGGATTGGTTGCATATGCACAGAAAGATTCCACTGTAATAAAGAAATACAATACCAAAGAAATACTAATAAGTGAGTACCAGGTGTCGCTGCCGGATTCTGCATATAATGGCTATTGTAAAACATATACTAATGGAGGGCAGCTTTTAAGTTCGGGCTACTACAAGAATAAACAACGTGTTGGAATATGGATATGGTATCAGCACCATGAGAGCAGACATAGGGATACCCTGGAGATATATGACTACGGCAATAAAAAAGAGTTGTTCAGTACTTTTCCAAAAGTGAATGCGCCAAGGTTTGCCGGTGGAGAGGGGCAAGCAAGAGCGCACATGCTGGAAAACATCCAATACCCGGAATACGTCTATACAAAATATGCAGGTAAAACGCTTAAAATGATGTACAAGACGAATTGCAATGGTCAAATTATAGAGGTAAAGCCAAATCTCAGTTCGGAGGTAAAAGATGCTGAGGTTGAGGAACTTGTAAAAAAAGCGCTTATGACACCCTATTCCTACGTGATACCGTGTACTAATGAAGCTGAATACAATTCAATATACCTCGGCGAGCTCAATTTTTTACTGGGATTTACTATATTATTCAGCAATCATTAATGCGTTACCATGAACCAGCATTTTGTCAGATTCAGGATTATGGAATGATTTTTGATGCTCAATATATATTGAGCGATGCTTGATAGAGTTCTTTGGATAGTGATAAAAAAAGAGAAATCCTGAAATTTTTATTTTTCCGCCAAGCACCGCCATTTACCGCCATTTTTGTGACTTGAGATGGGGAAAATGACATTCAAAATAATCTTGATGTCATTTTGGGGATTGGAGTAAATGATTGGTTACCAGTATAAAAATGGTGTGGTGGCGGGAGAAAATGACACTAAATGGGTGAAGTGAAAGTTTGGTGTCAGATGGGGTAGGATTGCGACAAGAGTACGTGAGACGGGTTCAGAGAACCCTGGGGTCTGGGTTCGGGATGCCTTGCAGAACATCCCGAACAGCGCGAAATTTTGTCGACTTGGCCACAAGGACGAATAATTATTATTCACCTTTCTAATTTTACGGGTGTTTATGATTGCCGTTGGCAGTTCGTCCCTACAAAATACACCATACGGAACAGCGTAGCAGCCAAAATGGGTGGTCGGTGATAACACACGACCACAGGGTGGTTGTTTGAAACAAGCTCCGCTGCGCTTTGCTTGTTGTGGTCGATGGAAGGTAAGATGGGCTGACATAGATTATGAATTGACACACAATTTGAAAGGAAGAAAATGACATTCAAAATAATCTTGATGTCATTTTAGGGATTGGAATAAATAGTTGATTGTCAGTATAAAAATGGTGTAGGGGTGTGAGAAAATGACACTAAATACGTGAAATGAAAGTTTGGTGTCACAGGAGACGGGTTCGGAGAACCCTGGGGTCTGAGGTTGGGGATGCCTCGCAGAACATCCCGAACAGCGCGCGCATGAGGTATATGAGAATTGTGCTTTTTGTCTAGGTGCGTGGTGAGCCGTAGGCATAGCCTACATTCACATCCGACGTAGGCAGTAGCCTACGCCGAGAATGCAAGGAGACGGGTTCAGAGAACTCTGGGGTCTGAGGTTCGGGATGCCTTTCAGAACATCC
>DLGO01000099.1:0-10460 GCA_002482725.1 Bacteroidetes bacterium UBA7692
TACCGGTAATATACTTATCACAAGAAATGGTTCATTGAATGTTTATGATTCTATAAAATATACATTTAACAACATCGGAAAATATAGCGTATGTCTTGTAGCAACCTTTGCCGGTGGCTGCGAAGACACACTTTGCGTTACAAACTATATCACAGTTGGTACTGCGCCAAATGCAGGGTTCACAGCAAGCGATACAGTAACATGTAATATACCTGCTACTATCACATTTAATCCTACCATCAACTGTGTTGGTTGTACTTATGCATGGGACTTTAGTGGTGCAGGAAACGCATCAGGAGCATCTCCTGCAACTTCTACATCAAAAAATCCGGTTATTTCATGGCCTTCTGTAGGTAACAAAAGAGCTCAGCTTACTGTTACAGATGCAAACGGTTGTAGCGCTACTGTAAACAAGCCTGGGTATATCAAAATTGCACCGCTTGATGCAAAAATGAAAATATCCAACAAGAGTGGTTGTGCTCCTTTAACCATGACTTTCAGCGATACTACTGTATCTGCCAGCCCTGTTACTTCAGTTCAGTGGTTGTTTCCGGGTGGAATTCCAGCAACAGCTACAGGAAGCCCTTCACCTGCTGTTACATACAATAATTCAGGTACATATACGGTTACTATGATTGTTCGTACAGCATCTGGTTGTATCGACACAATTGTAGCAAAAGATACAATAAGGGTTGGAAACAAACCAACAGGAAGCTTTATTGTTAATCCTTCAACAGTTTGTTATGAATCTTTGCCGAATATCTTCAAATTCAACGGACTGCCTCATGATACACTATTGTGGACTTTGGGCGACGGTGGTAAAGTAACTTCTACTAAAGACTCGCTTAGCTATATATACAAAGATCTTGGGGTGTATACTCCATGTGTTGTTGCTTCAGACAGAGGTTGCAGAAGCGATAGTATCTGTTTGCAGGATGCCGTTAACATTCTTGGGCCGGCAGCTAAATTTACAGATATCGCAATATGCAATACAGCTAACACAGTTCAATACTCAAATCAGTCAGTTCAGGCTACGTCTTACTTCTGGGAATTTTGTGATGGCACTACATCTACAGATAGCGCTCCTGTAAAAACATATTCACGTTGCGATACTTGTACAGTTAAGCTTACAGCACATAACTCTGTAACAGGATGTACGCATTTCAAAACTACCAAAACTGCCATTCCTTGTGCAGTGGGTGACTTTACTTTCAGCGACTCTGTTGTTTGTGTAGGCCAGCCTGTTACATTTGTTAATACAACACCTTTCGGTGCAGCTTCAAACTCTAAATGGGATGTAAATACTGCAAACGGGATTGTTTATAATGTTAATGGACACACAATTAGCCAATCCTACCTGGTGCCGGGCTACTACAGTGTTAGCTTGTTGAGCTTCAAAGCTGGTGGATGCCGCGATACTGTTACTAAAAACAATATCATCAAAGTCGTAAAACCTGTTGCCAAATCGGTTATTTCTGATACAATATTTTGTGTACCTCAAATAGTTACAGTATCTGATTCTTCAAGTTCTGTTTACTCTACAGTTACAGGATATTCTTGGAACTTTGGCGATACCACTAGCATCAGCTACCCTGGAGCAAGCCAACAGCATACATTTACTACAGTGGGTAAATATCCTATCAAGTTGGTTGTTACCGATAATTATGGTTGCAAAGACTCAATTGAAAAAATAGTAGTGTCTAACCACATAGTTGCAGGATTCACATTCGATGACTCATCATGTGCAGGTAAATCAAATACCTTTACCAATACATCTACAGGTCTTAACCAAAGCTACCGTTGGTACTTCACAGGAGGAACGCCAAATGTTTCTACCAACAGGCACGTAAATGTTTCTTATGCCAACGAAGGTGATTATGATGTAATGCTTACTGTAATGGATAACTCTGGCCTATGCCGCGATACATTAAGGAGCAAAATACACGTATATGATCCTATTGCAGATTTCAGCGCCAGTCAGACTTATGCTACCTGCGCAGATCCTCCATTGTTGGTTCAATTCACAGATAAATCTAAAAACGATATCGTAAGCTACTCATGGAATTTTGGTGATGGTACTCCGAACTCAACTCAGCAGAGTCCATCGCATTATTACAGCAATGCAGGTGTATATCCTGTTACGCTTACAGTAACTTCAGGTAATGGCTGTACATCAGTTATATCAAAAGATACAATTAAAATAGATGGTCCTTATGCTACCATGACATTCTCTCCTCAGCCGGGTATATGTCCTTGCGATAGTGTAGAGTTTACACTTAGCACGGTTAACTGTAAACAAGCAGTATTGCTTGATGGTCAGAACAGCCCGTTCTATTTCAATAATATTACTCCGGTAGGTTCATTTGCTAACCCTACCATACTTAAAAAGAAAGTACAGTTCTGCACATCAGGTATGGCCAACTCACAAGCGCTTATCAGCGACGGATTGGGATGTAACATACTATTGCAGCCTGTACCGGTTATCATCGATACACCTTCTGTATACTTCAAGGTTAACAATCCTGGTGTTTGCAGTTCAGGTTCGGTTTGCTTCACAGACTCTACTATTTTTGTAACACAAGGTACATTTGGTACTAAGTGGGAGTGGCACTTTGGCGATGGTGGTACAGATACTGTACTTAACCCATGCCACCAGTACACAGCTGCAGGTGATTACAAAGTTAGGTTGGTAGTTTACAACAACCTTGGTTGCAGCAACTTCTTCGAACGCACGATACATATCAATGGAGCTCCTAAAATCCAGATAGCTTCTAACGATAGCGCAGGTTGTGTTCCTCAGGCAATACAGTTTACAGACCTTTCTACAGTAGATACTACTACTACCAAGAAATCATGGAACTGGAACTTTGGAGGATTGGGTACATCTGTACTACAGAATCCTTCATTCAACTTCACAGTTGCTGGAAACTACTCTGTTAAGTTGACTCTAACTGACAATGCTGGTTGCTCTTCTACAGATTCACTTGCTATCAGCATTCATGTTTTGCCTACTGCAAATGCAGGTAGGGATACTACAGTGTGCTTTGGCACTGCGGCTCAGCTTTCAGGTTCAGGTGCAGCTTTCTGCAACTGGTCTCCTGTATCTAGCCTGAGCGATTCAGCTACATGTGCTCCACTTGCATCTCCTGTGGCTGACCAGAACTACATACTTACAGTTACTGACCTGAATGGTTGCAAAGGAACTGATACAGTAAAAGTTCAGGTAGCAAAAGTGGTAGCAAGCTTTAATACAAACAGCTCTTGCTTCCCTGATCCTATCGCGTTTACTTCTAATGGTAGTAATACACATGGTACAATACTTACCTACTCTTACGACTTTGGTGATGGAGATGCAAACGTGGGTGCAAATGCTACACACCAATATGCTACATTCGGCACTTACCAGGCTTCTTTGACAGTGTTGGATAACAACGGATGTATAGATGATACTATCAAAACAGTAGCTGTTAGGGTTAGGCCTGTAGTTGCTTTCTCTGCCGATACAGTTTGTAATGGCAATGCCACACACTTTGCAGATTTATCACAAATGTTTGGTGCAAATGTAACAACACGCAAATGGGACTTCGGAGTTACGGGCAATGCAGATACTTCAAGCCTTGTTAATCCAATATTTACATACAGCGCTGCTGGTTCTTATACTGTAAAACTAACAGTAACAAATGATGCAGGTTGCAGCGATGATACTACAATGACAGTATTGGTTCAAACAGCACCTACTGCTAATTTTACAGCAGCACCGGTTTGTCTTGATAATGCTACTTCATTTATAAGCACATCTGCAAACGGTTCAAATGCAATAGTGAGCAATGTATGGGATTTTGATACAGCGGTAAATGGTGGAGATACTTCAGTTACTTTGGGTTCTGTTAGCTTCACTTATCCTACATCAGGTACACGTACTGCCAAGCTTACAGTTTACGATTCTAAAGGTTGTTCTGCTACAGCTACTAAATCTGTACAGGTTTATAGCCTACCGGTTGCTCAGTTCACTGATTCTAATGCTTGTACAAATTCTAAAATAGCTTTTGTAAGCACAAGCACTATCGGTACTAATCCAATAGCAGCCTACAACTGGACTTTCGGAGCAGGCGTTCCTTCTTCAACTACTACCAGCTCGGTTATGCTTAGCGGTATCACGGCAGCAGGTACTTACCCGGCAAGCCTTATCGTTTCAGACAGCAAAGGTTGTGCAGATACTACAACTGGTTCATTCAAAGTGTTCAATGGTCCACAGGTTGATATAATGGTAGATGACTCAACTATATGCCGTAATATATGTGTAACTGCCAGCAGCGTAACATTGACCGGCGATACAAGCATAGCTTCTTACACATGGGATATGGATGCAAACGGAACTGCAGAATTCTCTGTAGCCAATCCATCTTGCTACATTTACCCTACATCGGGTAATAAAACAATCCGACTTACTGTAAAAGATGCCAATGGATGTGCAGCTACTGCTACACACTCTATGGTGGTAAATGATGTACCGACGGCAGACTTCAACTGGACTACTGTATGTGCTAAATCAAGCATGCCGTTGAGCAACACATCACAAGCAGGTAATGCTCCTTTGGCTTCTTGCCTGTGGATGCTTCCTGCAGGTATCACCGATACAAAATGCAATACATCATTTGCTTTCCCTGCAGGTGGCAACTACACAATATCATTGATAGTAAGCGATGCTATAGGATGCGCGGATACAGCAACAAAAGAAGTGACTGTTGATGCAACTACTCAGGTTTCAATAGAAGGCAACGACTCTACTATATGCTATGGTGAAACACTTCCTTATAGTGTTAAAGGTACCTTTACAGAAGTTATCTGGAGCCCGACCCTTGGAATAGACAATCCAAACAGTGCTTCTGTAAACGTTTCTCCGCGCAACGATGTTAAGTATGTTGTTACAGCTAAAAACGGAACTTGTAAGTCAGCTTCTGATTCAGTTAGGATATCAGTTATACAACCTATACCTATCGAAATAAAAGCAGCACCGGCATCAGTATTGTTAGGTCTTAACACCAACATTACTTCAACTATCGGTGGCAAAATAGACAGCATTACCTGGATGCCTAAAGAAGGACTAAGCTGTACTACATGCGATAATCCTACTGCAACTCCACAAGCAACCACTACCTACTATGCTACTATCTTCTACAGTAAAAACGGTGTAATATGCACACAGACAGATTCAACCACTATAACAGTGTTCAATAGTTGTGATGAAAGTGTGATATATGTTCCTAACTCATTTACACCAAATAATGACGGTATGAACGATGGATTCACAATTCGTGGACTGGGTATTTCAAAAGTGAAGAGTTTTAGTATCTTCGACCGATGGGGTAAGTTGGTGTTCCAGGCTGATAATGCAGCTGTAAACAGCACCGCTGCAACATGGGATGGAAAGGATATGAGTGGCAAAGAATTAAATCCTGCGGTGTTTGTTTATATGTACCAGTTAATCTGCACCAACGGAGATGTACTTAGTGGTAAAGGAAATATTACAATGATTAAATAATTCCAATATCATGAAACATCAATTGAACAACAACGTATATAGCAGTAAAAATAAACCAATGAAAAAAAATTCCTCTCTAATAAAAACACTAGCACTTTGCCTTGGCCTGGCGGGTAGTGCAGTGCAAGCGCAGGATGTCCATTTTTCGCAGTATACAATGTCTCCGCTATTATTAAACCCTGCTCTTTCAGGCCTTAGCGCAGGAGATTACAGGGTAGCGGGTAACTTCAGGACTCAATGGACAAGCATAAGCGGAGTAAATACCTACACTACAGTAGCAGGTACCGCAGATATGGCAATCGGAAAAGTAACCAGGTACAATAGTTTTGCAGGTGTAGGTATATCGTTCTTTTACGACCAGGCAGGTGACCTTAAGTTCAATTCAAATCGTGTAGATCTGAATGCAGCTTATCACTTTATGTTGAATAAAAGGGGTACTATGAGCCTTTCGGCAGGTATTCAGGGTAGCTTTAACTACAGGCAGCTGGACCCAACCAAGGCTACATTCGATTCGCAGTACGACCAAGGTTCAGGAACAGTTGACCCGAATGGTATAAAAGAGAATTTTGGCAGGAACAAGTTGATGTATGGTGATGCCGGTTTCGGGTTGTTCTTCTCCACTATTACAAAAGGGAGGTATAACTATTACACAGGTTTTTCATTAACGCACGTTAATCAACCTAAAATATCTTTCTATCCAAACGGATCTGATGGTTCTACTACCAATGAGCGGTTATACATGAAATTCAGCTTGCACGGAGGTGCATTGCTTCAGGTAAAGCGTAAGTTTGCTATTATACCGCATGCTTTGGTATTGATTCAGGGACCTGCTCAGCAGTATCAGATGGGTGTTAACTTTAAGTTTAACCTTAGCGATATCCCCAATAACAATACAGCGGTATATTTCGGAGCTCAATACCGTGGTTTGTTCTATGCTAAAGGCGGACCTGTGGATGCAGTTATTTTCAGCACCCGTTTGGATTATAAGCGCTTTACCATAGCTGCCAGCTACGACCTTAACGTGTCTAAATTGCTGCAAGCAACGAATACAGTTGGAGGGCCGGAGCTTTCAATCATGTATCAAGGTGTATTCCGCAAAAAACCAAGGCCAAGTATGTGTCCGGCACTTTAAAATATATTAATCAAAATAGTAAGGCTACCCGATGGGTAGCCTTTTTTATTTTCACAATTTTACTGTAAAGAACAACTTTGGGAAGTATGTACTCCGAAAACCTCCTGGTCAAAATTTCTACCCTTACATTCTGTCCTTGCTTCGTTAAGCGTTTGGTCATCTTGTGTATAGTTGGTAGAATCCCCATCCTGGTCTGTGCATTTACAAACCCAATCTTTTTTGCAAGAACCAAGGAATAATACACTTGATAATGTTGCAATGGCAAATAGCTTTCTCATGTTTGTTAGTTTTTGAGAGCTATTGCAATTAGTATTCCAATGGAAACCAGGGTCGGAGTGTGGAGATTTGTACCCGTTATAATAAGGGTTTTAAAAAAAGATTTAAGAAAGATGTGTGGCTGTTATTCCGCAGGAGCTATACGGATAACCAAACCATCTATTTCTGATGTTATCCTTATTTGGCATCCAAGGCGGCTATTTGACTTAACGAAGAAAGCCTGATCAAGCATGGCCATTTCCTCGCTACCCATTTCATGTAGTATATGGTCACTCTCCACATAGCATTGGCAGGAAGCGCAGAGCGCCATGCCGCCGCAGGTACCTTCCACGCCATACTCGTGGCACACCTCCATCAGGTTGAGGCTCATGTCGGTCGGTGCTGAAACAAGGTGTTCTATACCTTCACGGTCTATTATAGTTATACGTACGTCTGCCATAGGTTAAAATCCTTCTATACCTGCAACAGTGGTATATTTAAAATGCTTCTTTTTATCAGGATAGCAGATAGAAAATGCGGATTGTACGGCCATAGTAGTCTCGTGGAAGCCACAAAGTATAAGCTTTAGCTTACCCTTGTACTGGTTAATGTCGCCCACGGCAAATATGCCCTTGATATTGGTGCTGTAGTCGTCTGTATCGACCAAAATTGACTTTTTGTCCAGGTTTAGGTTCCAGTCAGCAATGGGGCCCAGCATAGGGGAGAGGCCGTATAGTGGAATCCAGTATTCGGTATCTATGGTCGATAGCTCCCCGTTATGGTTTTTTAGCTGCACTTTTTCCAGTTTGCCTGAGCCTTCCACGTCAACGATCTCGGTTTCCAGAACGACGTCAATTTTTCCGGCAGCAGCCAGTGCCATAACCTTATCAACGGAATCCAAATGGCCGCTGAAACTGTTCCGGCGGTGTACCATGGTTACCTTTTTTGCCACATCGGCGAGGTAAATCGTCCAGTCGAGGGCAGAGTCGCCGCCGCCAGAAATAACGACCTCTTTGCCACGGTATTTCTCCGGGTCGCGGATGATGTAATCGACCCCAATATCTTCGTAGTCGCGGATATTGGCTATAGGGGGACGTTTAGGCTCGAAACAGCCAAGCCCGGCAGCTATAAAAATAGTAGGGGAGAGGAATTGAGTACCTTTATTGGTGGTAATTTGAAACTTACCATCTTCTTGCTGATGGATAATATCTACACGCTCACCAAGGGTAAACCCTGGTTTGAATGGAGCAATCTGTTCCATCAGGTTTTTAATCAGGTCACTAGCCAATACCGACGGAAAACCAGGGATGTCATATATTGGCTTTTTAGGATAAACTTCTTCCAGTTGCCCACCTGGCTGGGGAAGAACATCCACAAGATGGCAGCGGAGCTTGAGCATGCCTGCTTCGAAAACGGTGAATAAGCCTACGGGTCCTGCTCCTATAATTAGTATGTCGGTCTCTATCATATTGAAATTGCACTGAAATACTCCTTTAAAGGAGTACAATAAAACGAGTACAATGTTAAGACAAATTTTAGTTGTAGCAACGGTGCAAATTGTCAAATATGTGTAATGCCAAAGGGTAAAGATGGACTGATTCAAGACAAAGAGCAAGGGGCATTGACCCCTGAGTAAAGTAGCCACCTGGAAGTGGGATAATCGGGCTATGCAGTTTTCTTCTTGTTCAGGCTTGCTTTCAGCATGCTCATCAGGTCGTCTGCCGATTGCTTGTGAACGACTTTCATAGGTGCTTGTTTAGGCGATTTCCCTGATTTAGCCTTTTGTTTTATGGTTTTCATCAGCTTTGCAGAGTAGGTATCTTTATAAGCGCTTATGTCAAACTTTTCAGTTTGTTGGTTGATGAGTTGATTGGCGATTGATTGTTCTTTGCTTTTTGTTTTGCTTACAGCGGGCAATTTCAGGTCTGTGGTAGCGCGTATCTCTTGCTCAAACCGTATCCGGTTGAGCACTATTACATTCTTATATGGCTTCAGTATAGCAAGCCCTTCACGGTTACGCATCACAAATGAAGTAACACCTACTTTTCCTGTTTCGGCTAGTGCCTCGCGCAGTATACCATAGGCTTTGGTTCCTTCCTTTTGTGGCTCCAGGTAGTATGGCTGCTCAAAGTATATAGAGTCAATATCTGATTCCTCTACAAAATGCAGGATATCAATTGTTTTGGTTTTTTCGGCGTCGGCACTTTCAAAGTCTTCTTTATCAAGTACTACGTATTTATCGTTCAACTTGTAAGCGCGTACAATGTTTTCATAGGCTACTTCCTTACCAGTCGTTTCATTTACCCGTTTAAACTTGATATTGGAGTGGTCGCGGCTATCGAGCATATCCATATCCAGGGAACTGTCTTCTACAGCAGAGAATACTTTAACCGGGATGTTTACCAGTCCAAAGCTGATTGAACCCGTCCATATAGGTTTCATAATACAATGTTTTCATTATCTATTAAAAGAGCATGCCTGATGAAATTTTGATTGTTTTGAAAGGATAATGTGATTTATCTGCGACCGGACTTTTTACACAATGAAAAAATAGTAAATTAGCCCTGTAATGATTTGAAAATGAAATCTATAAATTGTTTTCTGGTAGATGATGACGAGGAGGATATTGAAATCTTTCAGTATGCTTTGGATGGGGTAGAGGAGCCCACTGAATACGAAAATGCACTCGGTGGTTACGAAGCATTGGAAAGGTTGAGGATTAATGATGCAGTGCCGCCTGATTATATTTTTATGGACTTGAACATGCCCGGTATGAATGGCATAGAGTGCATGATGGAAATTAAGAAAATACCGGGATTTGAGCACTTGCCTGTGATCATTTCTTCGACCTCTATGTTTCAGTTGCACGAAGAGAAATTGATCAGGCTCCATGCTGCGCATTATCTGATTAAGCCAACCAATATTGTGGCATTTAGCAAAATTCTATCTGATTTGTTCAAAAAGAAGAACCTGCCATTCCTTTTAAACCCATAGCACGAACAATGTGCATTCAATTACGTTTGTTTTTATACATTGAGTTATTAAAGTACTAGCAATAGCATGGCACGGGAAGTATTAGGGACGACAAGTTATCAGCAATTTGCCAGGGAGTTGCCCATAGCCGTATATGCATGCGATACAGCTGGTCGAATTACCTTTTTTAATGAGGCTGCAATAGAAATATGGGGCCAAAAACCAATGGAAGGGGATCTGTGGTGGGGGAGCGTAAAAGCTACACTAGCCGATGGTTCTGCTCTGACTTTAGATAGCTGTCCAATTGCATTGCTACTACAGGGTAGGCCTGCTTTAAATTCAGAGATAGTTATTGAGCGGAATGATGGTGCCAGGCGTTTTGTGTTGCCTTATCCCAAGCTTTTGACAAATGAAGAGGGTAACGTAGCGGGTGCTGTAAATATCCTGATCGATATCACTGACAGGAAGGAAAAAGATGCATTGGTAGAAGAACGGGAATTGCGTCTCGCAGTATTGAAACAAGAACTGGAGAAAAATGCTGATGAAAGAAATGAAGCA
>DLGO01000099.1:10477-12782 GCA_002482725.1 Bacteroidetes bacterium UBA7692
AAAACGAAGCGTTGAAAAAGAGTGAAGAACGGTACCATAAAATGGTGGAGGAAGTCCGTGATTATGCCATTTTGCTATTAGATAGGGATGGTACAGTGCTTAACTGGAATAAAGGAGCAGAACAAATAAAGGGCTATAGTGAAAAAGAAATTGTAGGAAGGAATTTTCGAATGTTTTACCTGCCCGAAGATCAAGAGGTAGATTTACCCGGCATTTTGATCAATGAAGCTGCGGTTAATGGTAAGGCAATGAATGAAGGATTGAGGGTAAGGAAAGATGGAACTACTTTCTGGGGAAGTATCACAATCACGGCATTACATGATGATGATAACAACGTTATTGGTTTTTCAAAAGTAACACGCGACCTTACTGCAAAGAAAGCTGCGGATGATAAACTGAAGGAGTATACCAAAGAACTGGAACGGCAAAACAAAGAACTTGGCAGGTATGCTTATATAGCTTCACATGACCTGCAGGAGCCGCTGCGCAAGATTCAGACCTTTTCATCGATAGCTAATACCACAGATGACAAGGACAAGTTGAAAGGCTACCTGGATAAGATAAATGCCTCGGCGCTGCGCATGTCTGCCTTGATAAAGGGCATGCTGAATTATGCCAAAATTGCCAATGCTGAAAAGGATTTTATAACCACCGATCTTAATGGTATCTTTAAAAATATCCTGGAAGATTTTGAACTTATAATAAGTGAAAAAAATGTAATAATTAATTGCGGTGCTTTGCCTTCAGTAAAAGCTGTATCGGTAGAGATGTACCAGTTGTTTTCAAACTTGCTTAGCAATGCTATCAAGTTTTGTGATAAGCAGCCATTGATAAAAATTGAGGCTGTTGCACTGGCTGAATCAGAAGTGAAAAAACATCCCGAGTTAAGTCAGGATAGTGATTATGCTGAAATTACTATTAGTGACAATGGGATTGGTTTTGATCCTAAATTCGCCAATGAGGTTTTTGATCTTTTTAAGAGGCTGAATAATTCTAAAGCCTATACTGGTACCGGCCTGGGATTAGCGGTTTGCAAGAAAATAGTAGAAGGTCATAAAGGAGTAATATATGCAAGCAGCGAACCTGGTAAAGGAACCGTATTTACAATAATATTACCTGTTATATAGTTAATTTAATAGAGCATTGCCTAGAATAACCTTTGACTCAATGCCACTAGGCATGAAGTAGTTTAACCCCTTCATTAAAGCATCATAGCCGTTTTTAGCGTTAAGCATTTGCTGCTTGTTCAAAGTAGTTGAGATATTTTTTGAGCCGGCTGTAAGCGGAGTTGGAATCACACCGGTAACTGATACATTTTTATTTTTTAACTCGCCTATCAAAGCATTGGTAAACGATAATACAAACGCTTTTGACTGTTTATACGCAGTTAAGTATAAAGCTGGTTGATGCAGCGCTACAGACGCCAATTGCAGTATCCTTCCTTTATTTTCCGGGAGCATATCATTTAAGTACAGATAAACCATACTGGCAATATTCAATTGAATAAGGATGAGTTTCTTCTTTAAATCCGTTTCACAGGTAGAACTAAACTCTTCTAGGCCTGAATCATTTATTAGTAAATCAACTTTAATATTGTTCTTTTTTGTATAGGAATAGATATCTGCCGAAGCTCCAGGATTTGATAGATCTTTATGAATGATTATGACTTCTCTGGCACCAAGGCCTAAAAACTCCTTTGCTGCTTGTTGCAGGCAATCCTCCCTTCCTGAAACAACAATTAGTCTTAATCCATCCTTTGCTAAAAGCTTTGCAACCTCATAACCTGTCCCGTTATTCACTCCGGTGATTAGAGCAGTTTGATTTGTCATAATTATACTTGATTTTAAGCGCATCCTAATACGTATTAAAAGTTTGTGCCACATATTTTATAGTGCTTTTGGTATATATAACTTAAGTTATTGTGGAAATATTTTCCATCTATTGTGATTTAGGGCAGAAGTAACCCTGGATGACGGGCTTTGGACTCAAAGGGCAAGTCATAGAATAAAACCGTTGATTGCTTAACTTTGCTACATGGCAAAAGTTAAAGTGTATAATGTCAGCGAGTTTACCGCTAAGCACATGCCCTCGCCCGAAATTGACTATTTGCTAAAAGGGAGACGGGAGAAATTCTTTATTGTAAGGGTAGAGGAGATGTATAAACTGGTTAAAGGTCCGGTGCCTGCCTCCAGATCATTAATCCATAGTTGCATTTTTATTACACATGGTGCAGCTGAAATGAAGATCGGGGATAGCATTTATCAAGTTGGCGCAGGAGAAGTGTTGTTTGTACCGGCTGGCCAGG
>DLGO01000099.1:12831-17479 GCA_002482725.1 Bacteroidetes bacterium UBA7692
TTTCATAATGATTTTGTGCAAGCAAATGCTGCTAGCGAAGTTTTCCAGGAATTTGACTTTATGAAGATTTGGGCTAACCCTAAAATTGTGCCCGATTCATCAGCTTTACCTTTTTTTGAAAGCCTTATGCGCCGTATGCTTGCCGAGTATGGTGAAAATGGTTTGAATAACTCAGGATTTTTGAAATCCTGCCTGCTTACACTTTTATACGAATTGAAGTTTGCATACATTCCTTTACCCGGTGCTAATCCGAGTAGAGATCGCCTTGCAAATTCATTTAGGGAACTTATAATTATCAATATCAAGGAAAAGCATTCGGTAGCTGATTATGCAGCCATGCTGAATATAAGTCCCAATCATTTGAATAAGGTTGTGAAAGCAGCAACAGGCAAGTCGCCGATTGTATGGATAGATGAAACCATAGTGCAGGAAGCCAAAATGCTGATGAGCCAAAGCCGTATTTCGCTTAGTGAAGTAGCTACAGAGGTTGGTATTATTGACCAATCCTATTTTACCCGGATATTTAAAAAATATGAGGGCATTACGCCATCGGCATATAGGAATCTTCAGTTTAGCAAATAGCTTGGTTTGCAACGCGCTGTTAAAGCCATCGTTAGATCTAAGTTGCTCACATTTGTTGCATATTTTATCATATCATAAAGGCGATTTAGGCTAATTTGCAACCTCATTTTCAAGGGGTATAAATTATGCAGTTTTCACATTTACATTGCCATTCGCAGTTTTCGTTATTGGATGGACAAGCCTCTATCAAAAATATGTACAAGAAGGCGGTAAAGGATGGAATGACAGGCATTGCATTAACCGACCATGGCAATATGTTCGGTGTTTTCGAATTTGTAGCTGAAGCCAGTAAGTATAACATAGGGGGTAAGACTGTTATCAAGCCAATTGTGGGCTGCGAGTTTTATATGGTTGAGAACAGGCACAAAAGAAGCTTTACGAAAGAAGATAAGGATGTGAGAAGGCATCAGCTTTTTCTTGCAAAAAATACTGTCGGCTATCATAATCTGGTGAAGATGTGCTCGCTTGGATACATCGAGGGGTTATACGGTAAATACCCACGTATAGATAAGGAGCTGGTGCTCAAGTACCACGAAGGTTTGATTGCTACAACTTGCTGCCTTGGAGCAGAGGTGCCACAAACGATATTAAGAAAAGGAGAGGAGGAAGGAGAAAAGGTTTTCAAATGGTGGTTGGATATATTTGGAGATGATTATTACGTGGAGTTGCAGCGACACGATATTCCGGACCAGAATACTGTAAATGAGGTACTGCTTAGATTTGCCAAAAAGTACAATGTACAGGTAATAGCATCTAATGATTCGCACTATACGGATAGGGA
Organism: Bacteroidetes bacterium UBA7692; assembly: GCA_002482725.1. Taxonomy (GTDB): domain Bacteria; phylum Bacteroidota; class Bacteroidia; order Chitinophagales; family LD1; genus UBA7692. The sequence continues at coordinate 14,195 of DLGO01000099.1, forward strand.
TGATTATAATGCACATGATATTTTGCTATGTATCAATACAGGGGAGAAGCAAAGCACACCTGCATTTAAAGAATTTGCAGATGACGATGTACAGCTAAAGAACACGCGATTTGCATTTGCCAATGACCAGTTTTACTTTAAAACTCAGGCAGAAATGCTGGAGACTTTTAAAGACATACCACATGCAGTAGATAATACTCAGCAGATTGTAGATAAGATTGAGGTGCTTAATCTGAAAAAGGACATAGCGCTTCCCAATTACCAAATACCGGATGGATTTACTTCTCAGGATGATTATTTGGAATACCTTACGTATGAAGGTGCTAAGAAGCGTTACGTGGACCTGACTGCCGAGGTAGATGACAGGTTGCGCTTTGAGCTAGGTACGATACGCTCCATGGGTTTTGCGGGTTATTTCCTGATAGTTCAGGATTTCATTAACCATGGCAAGGATATAGGGGTATTTATCGGCCCTGGTCGTGGTTCAGCAGCTGGTTCGGTAGTTGCATACTGCATTGGAATAACCAATATAGACCCGATAAAATATAAGCTGCTCTTTGAAAGATTTCTGAATCCGGATAGGAAGAGCATGCCGGATATAGATACGGACTTTGACGATGAAGGTCGCCAGAAGGTAATTGACTATGTAGTGCAAAAGTATGGCCGGAGCCAGGTTGCTCAAATTGTTACGTATGGTACCATGGCAGCCAAGAGCAGTATAAAGGATGTGGCTCGGGTGCTGGACCTGCCATTGCAGGATGCCAATATGCTTGCAAAACTGGTGCCCGATAAGCCCGGCGTAAGTCTGAATCGTGTGCTTACGGCACCGTTGGATGGTAAGGATAGTTTGAAAGAAAAAGAGGAGTTGCGCTCTGAAGATATCGATAACGTTAAGAAACTTCGGGAAAAGATGAATGGCAATACCATGGAAGCCCAGGTATTGCGGGAGGCCCTAAAGCTGGAAGGTACTGCGCGCAATACAGGTATCCATGCCGCTGGTATAATCATAGCACCTACTGATTTAACCGATATTATTCCGGTGTGTACTTCCAAGGAAACGGAATTGTATATAACGCAGTACGAGGGTAACGTAATTGAGAGCGCAGGTGTTATTAAAATGGACTTCCTGGGGCTCAAAAACTTAACTATAATTCGGGATGCCCTACGCCTGATAAAGCAGAATTATGGGTTGGAAATTGATATTGATAATATCCCTTTGGATGATCCAAAGACATTCGCCCTGTTCCAAAAAGGAGAAACGAATGGGGTATTTCAGTTTGAGTCACCGGGTATGCAAAAACACATGCGCGATCTGAAGCCCGATCAGTTTGGCGACTTGATTGCCATGAACGCATTGTACCGTCCCGGTCCTATAGCATATATACCAAACTATATAGCGCGTAAACATGGGCGGGAGGAGATCATATATGATTTGCCGGAGATGGAGGAGTATCTGGATGAAACCTATGGAGTAACGGTATATCAGGAGCAGGTGATGCTTTTGAGCCAAAAGCTGGCTGGTTTTACAAAAGGGGATGCGGATGTGTTGCGCAAGGCAATGGGTAAAAAGGATAGGGCTACCCTGGACAAGATGAAATCCAAATTTATGGATGGCGCGAAGGCCAAAAATATGGATGAGAAGAAACTGGAAAAGATATGGACCGACTGGGAGGCTTTTGCTCAATATGCCTTCAATAAATCTCATAGTACCTGTTATGCTTTTGTAGCATACCAGACCATGTATCTAAAGGCAAATTACGCATCGGAGTATATGGCGTCTGTTCTATCCAACAATATGGGTAATATCGATAAAATAAGCTTTGGAATGGAAGAGTGTAAGCGTATGGGTTTGAATGTAAAAGGACCCGACGTAAATGAGAGCAGCGTTAAGTTTGCGGTAAATAAGCAAGGCGAAGTTCGATATGCACTATCAGCTATTAAGGGAGTAGGAGAGGCAGCAGTAGAAGCTATATTGGAGGAAAGGGAAAAGGCCGGGCCATTCACTTCAATTTTTGATATGACAAGGCGTGTTAATCTCAGGTCTGTAAATAAAAAGTCTTTAGAGAGTTTGGCCCAGGCAGGAGCATTCGATTGTTTCTCTGGTATTACGCGCAGCATGTACTTGCTACCGGATGAAAAATTTGGAAGAACCGCCACAGATATGGCAGTAGAGTACGGCAACAAGGTACAAACCAGTAAAGATATGATGCAGAACAGCTTGTTTGGTGGTACCAGCGATGAGCAAGTGGCCGAACCTGTTTTGACCAAGCGTGAGGAATATCCTTTGCTGGAAAAATTGAAGAAAGAGAAGGAAGTAACCGGGATATATATTAGTGGTCATCCTGTGGATGACTACAGACTCGAACTAAAACATTTTACCAATACAAGTGTAAGTAAGCTGGATGAGGTAAAAGATAAGGACCGCGAGATAAAAATTGCAGGCATCATATCCTCCACTATTACCAAAATATCTAAGAATGGAAATGCTTACGGGGAGTTTACCCTGGAAGATCTGGAGGGATTCTATACATTCAGGTTGTTTGGAAAAGACTTTTTGGAATATAGGAAATATGTAGAGCTTGAAAGTGCATTGGTGCATATAACAGGTAGAATGCAGCAGAGCTATAGAAATCCTGAGGAATTGGAATTCAAAATAAACAAGATAGACCTGCTGAGCGATATTAGACAAAAGCTTACTAAATCCCTTACCCTGAAAATTCAGCAGGAAATGATAAGTGAGAATACAATTAAGGAATTGGAGAGCATTTTGGATGAGTTTAAGGGCGAATTGCCGGTTAAATTTAAAATTGAAGATGCAGAAGATAAAATTGCTGTACAGCTTTATTCTACCAAATACAAAGTAGAACTTAGTAATGATCTGATATCTAAATTGACCCAGTATCCTGAGTTTGAATATGGGTTGAATTAAAAATTATGAATATGATTTTGATTAGTTGTAAATCTTTAACCTATTAATTCCCTACAATTTTTTTCTTTGCTTACTTTTTGAATATTTTATGCTAGAACTAATAAAGAATTTTCCTGAACAATTATTACATGCCTTGGAGCTTTCCGCAGGAAGTAATTTAGTGAAAACATTTACCCCTAAAAATGTAATTATATCGGGCTTGGGAGGCAGCGGTATAGGTGGTGCGGGGGTTAAGGAACTTTGTCTGGATCAAATAAAGATACCTGTAGAAATAAATAATAGCTATGATTTACCGGTATTTGCAGATGAGACCTCCCTTATAATATTGTCGTCATATTCCGGTAATACTGAAGAAA
>DLGO01000099.1:17504-18980 GCA_002482725.1 Bacteroidetes bacterium UBA7692
TTGCTAAAAAATGTATTGAAAAGGGTTTGCATGCTATATATATTACCAGTGGCGGCGAGCTACAAAAATTGGCAGAAGCGAACAATTCACCATTATTATTAGTACCTGCCGGTTTTCCCCCAAGAAGCTGTTATGGTTATTCCGTAATTTTGCAAATGCATGTGCTCCATACTTTTGGAGTGATTTCTGATAGCTATGTCAATAAGATAAAAGGTGCTGCTTCTGTACTTAGTGCAGAGCAACCTGCAATAACGCCGGCTGCTGAATTAATAGCTAAAAAGTTAAAGGATAAAGTCTTCACGATTTTTGCTGATAATGGTTTTTATAGCGTGGCGATAAGGGCTAAACAACAGTTCAATGAGAACTCAAAATCATTATGCTGGCCAAACTTTTTTCCGGAAATGAACCATAATGAATTGGTAGCATGGAGAGGTGACCGTAGCAACGTGCCTGCTATTTTTGTTCGCAGTTCATTTGATAATGAGCGCAATAAGCTGAGGTTTGATTTTTCTAAAGAAGTGTTGTTGCAAGCAGGATGTGACCTGTCAGAGATTAATGCTGTTGGTGCAAATAAATTTGAGCATTACTTTTACTTGACACACTACCTGGATTGGATTTCTTACTATTTGGCGATTGAGCAAGGGCATGATCCAATGGAAATTGATGTTTTGATACGCTTGAAAAAGCATTTGAGTTCAATATCATGAGTATAGGAACTGAAGAGGATTTTATAGCAGATAATACCGCTGATGATTTTGTAGAAGAAGTCAAAATTATAATAGATAGGGGGCAGGAGCCAATTCGAATAGATAAGTTTATTGCATCCAGGACAAATAAGGATATTTCAAGAACACGCATCCAAAGTGCGGCTGCAGCAGGTAGTATTTTGGTAAATGGTAAACCTGTAAAGCAAAATTACAAGGTTCGTCCTATGGATGAACTGCTGCTGATAATTCCCCGGTCCGGAGAAAATGGTGATTTATTACCTGAGAATATACCGCTCAATATTGTATACGAAGATGAACATCTGCTCGTAATAAATAAACAGGCTGGTTTAGTAGTTCATCCGGGATTGGGTAACTGGACAGGGACTTTGGTAAATGCCCTTCTATATCATTATTCTACACTTACATTACCCGGTAGCAAAGATAATCAGCGTCCGGGGCTTGTGCATAGACTGGATAAGGATACTACCGGTCTTATGGTAGTGGCCAAAAATGAAACAGCACTCGCTCACTTAGCAAAACAGTTCTTTAACAGAACAATTCGCCGTAAGTATGTGGCACTTGCATGGGGTAGTTTTGAAGAGTTAGAAGGTACAGTAGATGTTAATATAGGTCGTCATACAAGAATGCGTCTTAGAATGGATGCCTTTCCTGAAGGTGATGGAGGAAAACCAGCCATTACTCATTACAAAGTATTGGAGCCATTGAACTATGTTACACTTATAGAATGTAAACTGGAAACAGGGAGAAT
>DLGO01000099.1:18987-64482 GCA_002482725.1 Bacteroidetes bacterium UBA7692
AGGCCACACCTTGTTTGGAGATGTTCGCTATGGTGGTAATCAAATACTAAAGGGTACGGTTTACTCTAAATACAAGCAATTTATAGATAACTGCTTTGATATTTTACCCAGACAGGCGTTGCATGCCCGCGAATTGGGATTTATTCATCCTGTTACCGGAACAGAAATGTTTTTTGAAGCTGATTTGCCCGAAGATTTCAATAATATTCTGGATAAATGGAGAAGATATTGGAAGAATCCGAATGCGGGTGTAAACGAACCGGAATAAATAGTTTTAAATTTAATTTAATTTGAATGGAGTGAATAATAATATGAATTTATTATTCTATTTATTCTTTTGATTGATATTAATTGTATTGATGTGTTTTAACAATTGCCGGATTTATCGGTTATCGATATACTCAATTGTTAAGATTATGCTACCTCTCCAGAATCGTTTATAGCGATACAAAGTAAAGGTGAAAATTTATACGCGATTCTAAGCGCACTTGTATCTAAAGTCTTATTATCTTAGAATCATTAGTTCGTGACACTGATTTGTAATTAATCTGTTAAATTAATATGACATATTAAGACTTTAACATCCTTATCCACAGCTGTGTAATATTTGTCAATCTTTCCCGACAGTTTGTATTGGAAATTAGAAAGGTTCCTTATATATTTGGCGCAAAATAATATAGGTTAAGACTGTAATAGGGCCATGTGTGCCATTTTACTAAGATTAATTGTATTATTTCTAATTTAAGGTATTACATGTATATAAACAATACGCAAAGTTCATTTAAAGGTTACCAGGATAAAGCCTGTTCAGCAATAATTAATATTTCTGAGGCAGATTTATTGGCTAAAAATGCAATTTTGTGTACCTCAGTTCCATCTCATCATCTATCTTATTTAAGCCAGTTTTATCACAATCAACAAGCCCTTTCAGGTGGTTTGATGATTCAAAATCTTAAGAACTAATAGTCCAGTAATGATGATAAATTTTATACACGTTTTGTCAGGTATTTTTTCGAATGCTATCATTCGCTCAACACGAAAAGTTTCCCCTTTATATATGATTAAAACTTCTACACGCAGCATTGCTTCAGGTATTGAAACACTGTCGGCCAAAAAAGTTTGGTATTTCTCCTTATTTCTTATGATGTTTTCATTTGCGATGTCGCCAATTGGTGCTTCTGCAGAAGGAACGCTGAGCAAAAAACATATAGAAGAGTTGGTAAGACAAAGCCAGAACTCTATTTCCTTTATTGAGAATAAGGGCCAATGGCCGGGCTCTGTAAAGATGCGCGGTTCATCCAGCACTGGTGAGATCCTTATCAAAGATGATAATATCCACTTCTTGTCTTACAAAAAAGAAGAACATGAGGAAGAGCACGAAGGTGAAGAAGAACATGAAGAGGAATATGAAGTAGAGGTGCACCAATGGGCGATCTTCTTTGAGGGTATGAATAAAAAGTATTCTACTATCAGGAAGAATGAGTTACCTACAAAAAGAAACTATTATCTGGGAGACGATAAGAGTTTGTATCAAACTAATGTAACTAGTTATGGTGAAGTGGTAATGGCTGATATCTACCAAGGTATTGATCTTCGTTTATATAGCCAACAAGCTGGATTACTTGAGTTTGACTGGGTTGTAGATGCAGGTGCTGATTACAAGAATATCAGAATGCGCTTTAAAGGTCCTGATAAGTTGTCAATAGATGAGCAAGGCAGATTATGTATAGGATTGGAATTTAATACTATCAAGTTTAATATGCCTGAGTGTTATCAGGTAATCAATGGTAAAAAACAATTGCTTCGTTTCCGGTTTGACATTGGACGTGATAATGTAGTTACGTTTGTAGCTTTGGATAAAGTAGACAATAATTATGCATTGGTTATTGACCCGGATTTGAGATGGGGTACTTTGTTTGATGGAAATAATAACACAATATTTGATGAGTACCTTTTTGCTACAGATGTAGATAACCAAGGTAATGTATATTGTGGTGGTGCGGTGAATCTGCAATTCACAAATACGTATATAGCTACAGCACTATACGGATACGATCCAACCTATAACGGTCCCGGAACAGGTGGTAGTAATACCGGTAACCGTGATGGTATATTATATAAGATAAGTGAAGATGGTACAGAAGTTACTAATATCACTTATTTTGGTAGTACAAACCAAGACGTTATCTATGGTTTGAGTTTATCTCCGGATAAAAGCACCGTATTTGTTACCGGTAAATCAAATGGCGCTATTCCAACTGCAGGTACTGCTGCTACATCTTTTGATGCGGTAAATAATACAGGATATGATGGATTCGTTGCAGCATTCAATGCTTCAACTTTTTCTAATCTTTTGTACTCTACATATATAGGTAGTACTGGTTCTACTGATGAAGAGATTGTAACAGTTAGGGCGCTCAGCAATAACTCTTATGTAATAGGAGGTAGGATGGACGGTGCATTAGGATCACAATATATCTCAAATGCTTATGATCCTACTTTCTCGAATAACGATGAAGGGTATATTGCAAAATTCCAAAACTGGAACTCACTTGTTTTCGGAACGTATGTCGGAGGAGCATCCAATGACCAGATAAATGACTTGAGTATTTTTAGTGATGGTGCTATTGCATTTTCTGGTTGGACAGAAAGTACTTCAAATTTCCCAACACTTGTAAATGGAGCATCATCTAATGGTAATAACCGTGATGGCATAGTTGGTGTTATCCCTGCTAATGGAGGTAACTTCACCATGCTAAGCAGAATTGGTGGAAGCTCATCTGATGAATTTTATGGATTAACCATCGGTTTCAATGATACAATTTTCCTTACGGGATATACTAATAGTACAAACTTTCCACTAGGAACAGGTGCATCTGCTGCAAATAGATACGATATATCACATAATGGTAATCAGGATGCATTGTTGGCCAAAATTCCAAGAACAGGTAAAACTACAAGTGATGATCCATGGGTAGCTACTTTCTTTGGTGGTGGTGGAAACGACCGTGCAAATACAGCTAAAAGGTATACCCCACTTGCAATAATGGTTTATGGGGAAACTCAATCTGATAACCTGCCTACCCAAAACCTTTCATCAGGCGGTAGTTTCTTTAGAAGCACCAGAACCGGCGGATGGGATATGTTCTTTGTGACTTTGGGCAATGACTTAAAAACTCTTTACTACTCTACTTATGCCGGTGGAACAAAGGATGATTATATAGGAGAAACGGGAGATCCCCGTGGTAGTAACCACATGTTTATAGTAGGCGATAGCTTGGTAGGTGTAGGTACTACGACTCACAGTGAAAATGTGAATACTTATAATCCAACTCTTATTGGTCCAAGAACAGGAACTACTGCAGTATTTGACTTTGCAAAAGCAACTGATGACGACTCCCACCTTGTATTTGAGTGGAGATTGCTGAACAACTTTTTTAACTTTGATTTTGGTGATGCACCAGCCAGCTACGGTACTCCAAAGCATGGTATACTTCCAAATCTAAGGTTGGGAACTAAAGTAGATAATGAAGACTTTTTCCCGGCTGCGCCTGGTAGAAAAGCAGATTATGATGATAATAATACAACAGTAAGTATAACAGACGATGAGGATGCAATAAATGCAAGCCAGGTATTGGTGCGCGATTCTGCTACATCATACTCTATTAATGTAGCTGTTACCAATACTACCGGTTCTGTTGCTTATGCTTCTGCCTGGATAGATTTTAATAAGAATGGTACTTTCGAGAATAGTGAGTTGAGCAAAGTAAACGTTGCCAATAATGCTACCTCGGTAACATTTAACTGGGCAAGTATCTCAGGCTGGTCTGCCGGATTGGTAGATACCAGCTTTATGCGCATTAGGATTACACAAGATCCGTCTTTCAATGTTACATTCCCTTCTGCAACTACAGATGCACAAACAGGGGAGGTTGAGGATTACCTTGTTATTAGGTTCCATTGTGTAGATCTGAGTGCTGCTGTTATCAACACCACTAATCCGACTACATGTTTGGGTAGCAATGGTTCTATAACTATACAGAATTCTAATTTATTGCCAGGTGTCACTTATACAGTATATTATAAAAGGAACAATGGTGCGCTTCAAGGGCCATTTTCTTTGACAACTGCTAATGGAGGGATTTTTACAATTCCTAACCTGCAGGCTGGTAGCTATACTACTATACAGGTATTCCACCCTACAAATCCTTTGTGTGGTGATACTTTAACAGGGCCTATTACATTAGTAGACCCAACCGGACCTGCTGCTCCGGTAGTAACTGCAACTCCTAATCCGATTTGTGCTACCGCTGCCGGTAATACACTAAGCCTTACGGCTACAGGTGCAGCTGGTGCAACATATAGCTGGACTGGGCCAAACGGATATACAAGTGCCGCGCAGAATCCTACTATATTAATTACAAATACCAATCAGGGAGGAGCATATAATGTAGTACAGACGCTGAACGGATGTCTGTCGCCACAGGGAACAGTCAATGTAACTGTCAACGCGACACCTGCGACACCTACTCCATCATCTAATACTCCTGTTTGTACCGGACAGACGCTTAATCTATCTGCTACAGGTACCGGAAGCACCGGATATTCATGGACCGGACCAAATAGTTTCTCGAGCAGTTTGCAGAATCCGTCTATTGCCGGAGTAACTTCGTTGGCAGCAGGTACTTATACTGTAAGGCAAACTGTAAATGGTTGCCAATCAGCACCTGCTACAACTTCAGTTGTAATTAATGCAGCTCCTGTAACTCCGACAGCATCGAGTAATACTCCATGCGTAGGAGATAATCTTAATCTGACTACAGCAACGGTTTCAGGAGCAACATACAGTTGGACAGGCCCATCAGGCTATACTTCAGCGGTACAGAATCCTGTAAGGGCTTCTGCTACTTTGGCATTTGCAGGTACATATAATGTATTTGTAACTGTTAGCGGTTGTACTTCCCCGGCAGGATCTGTTGTTGTTACGGTGAACCCACTACCTACTATTACAAGTGCTGTTGGAGCAAATCCAACTACATGTACCGGTACTAATGGTAGCATTACTTTGAATGGAAATATAACTGCAGGTCAGTCTTATACAGTAACCTATCAACGTAATACCGTAAATCAAACTGCTACAATAACTGCTAACGGAAGCGCGCAAATTGTAATCAGCGGATTGAATGCAGGTTCTTATACTAACTTTAGAATTACCAATGTTGCTACAGGATGTCAATCTGCAACATTTGCAGGGCCTGTGGTTATAACAGACCCTACATCTCCTGCTACTCCTACAGCTACCAACAATGGACCTGTATGTGCCGGCGATACGATCAAATTATTTACTCCAACAGTTTCCGGAGCAACATATAGCTGGAGTGGACCATCATTTACATCAGCATTGCAGAATCCAATAATTCTTTCTGCAACTACCGGAAATGCAGGCTCTTACAGTGTTGCTATAACCGTTAATAACTGTACATCAGCTCCTGGAAGCACTGCCGTAGTAGTTAATTCTTTGCCAACTATTTCAAGCGCAAATGGTACTAATCCTACTACTTGCTCAGGTAGCCAGGGCTTTATTACCTTCAACGGTAGCTTTACCTCAGGTCAACAATACAGCCTTACTTATCAAAGAAATTCAGTAAACCAAGGCCCTATTACACTTACTGTAAATGGAAGCAATCAATTGGTACTGAGTGGCTTGAGTGCTGGCTCTTATGCTAATTTCAGGTTGCAGTTGATATCTACAGGTTGTTTGTCTGCTGTATTCCCTGGACCTGTTACATTAACAGATCCTACAACACCTGCGGCACCGGTTGCTACCAGCAATAGCCCTGTTTGTGAAGGTGATACAATAAAATTGTTCGCTTCAAATGTTTCAGGAGCTACATATAGCTGGTCTGGTCCATCATTCTCATCTACAACGCAAAATCCGATAATACTTTCTGCTAGCTTAGGTGCTGCAGGTACATATAGTGTGGTTGCTATAGTAAACGGATGTACTTCTCCTGCAGGTACTGTATCGGTAGTGGTAAATCCATTACCTGTAATAACCAATGCAAGCGGTACTAATCCTACTACTTGCGGTGGTGCTCAAGGTACTATCGTATTAAGTGGTTTGGTAAATGGTGTTCAATATACCATTAACTATCAACGCAATAGCGTTAACCAATCACCTGTAGTTTTAACTGCTGCCGGTGGTCAGGTAACTTTGACGGGATTGAATGCAGGAACATATACTAACTTCCGTGCTACCAGAATTGGTACCGGTTGTATTTCTGCTCCATTCTTTGGCCCAGTTACTTTAACTGATCCTTCAACTCCATTCCCTCCATCATTGTCTAGCAATAGTCCTCGATGTTATGGAGATACTATAAAAATTACTGCATCAACAGTTGTTGGTGCTACATATAGCTGGACAGGTCCTAACGGATATAGTTCTGCAGTACAAAGCCCGGTAATAGCGGCAGCTACTCCGGCTATGAGTGGTACTTATTCAGTTGTTGTAACTGCAAATAATTGTCCAAGTGTTCCGGCTACAGTTAATGTGGTTGTGAACTCTTGCCCTCCTGTTGCAGTTGATGATGCTTATACTACTCCTGAAGATGTTGTGCTAACTGTACCAACTCCTGGTGTTTTGGTTAATGATAACGACCCTGCAAATCCACAACAACCATTAACTGTAACTCCTACACCTGTATGCAGCCCTAAGCATGGCGGTGTGGTATTGGCCGGTAATGGAAGTTTTGTTTATACTCCTGCTCTTAACTACAACGGAAAAGATACTTTCTGCTATCGCGTATGTGATAATGAAGTTCCTGTAGCTTGTGATACGGCAATTGTAGTAATCACCATTACTCCGGTTAACGATCCTCCTGTAGTTCCTGATACTTTGGTTACAACCCCAGAGGATGTACCAAAAGTGATATGCGTACCTATAACAGATCCGGAAATTCCTGGTCAAACACATTTGGTTACAGTATGTGGTGCTCCTACAAAAGGATTGATATCTAGCCCTGCTACTATCAACAACCCATTTGTACCAAGAAGCCTGTGCTTAACTTATACACCTAATACGAATTTTAACGGACTTGATTCTATATGTCTGGTTATTTGCGACAACGGGACACCGATACTTTGCGATACTTCTAAGATACGTATCACTGTTACTCCTTTAAATGATCCACCGGTAGCGGTTGATGATTATTTCACTACTCCAAGGAATATCCCTGTTGGTGGTGGTATAAGGATTAACGATAGTGATCCTGATGCAGGAGATACATTGGCCGTAACACAAGTAACTACTCCTAAGCATGGAACAGTTACTGTAAGCTCTACCGGTATAATAAACTACATACCTACTACCAACTTCTTTGGAGTTGATAGCTTCAGGTATAGTGTTTGCGACAGGGGAGTACCTGCGCCGGTATTATGCGACACAGCTACTGTTTACATTACTGTAAATTATATAAATTACCCTCCTCTTGTACCTGATACTACTGTAAGGGTGCCGGAAGATTCTACTATAACTATCTGTGCTCCTATCTTTGATGTGGATGACAGCATACAAAACCACACATTCACAGTATGTGGCGCTCCGGTAAACGGAATCGTTACGAGTGGTCCGAGTATTAATAATCCTGGTATTCCACGTTCAATATGTCTTACATATAAACCAAACGTAAATTACAACGGAAGGGATTCTATATGCCTTGTAGTTTGCGATAACGGAACACCTGCACTTTGTGATACTACTAAAATCAGAATAATAGTAGACCCGGTAAATGATAAGCCGGTTGCTATAAATGATACATTCAATATTATTGAAGATCAGATTGCAGTTGGTAACATAAGGAACAATGACAGTGACCCTGATGCAGGTGATACACTGACTGTAACCCAGATTACTACTCCACTGCATGGTACAGTAACTGTATCTACAAACGGAGGTATAGTTTACACTCCTAATTCTAATTTCTTCGGAACTGATAGCTTTATATACCGCGTTTGCGATAAAGGTATTCCTTCTCCGGTTCTTTGTGATACAGCTACTGTATACATAAATGTAACACAGGTGAACGACCCCCCTGTAGTAAGAGATACTACGGTAACTACCAATGAAGACACACCTAAACAAATATGTGTGCCTATTCTGGATAATGACGTAGCAGATAGCCATAATGCAACTATCCTGCAAAATACATTGCATGGTACACTTAGTGCCGGCTCTGTAAATAATAGCAGTGTGCCTCATTCTTTCTGTACTACATATACTCCTGATCCTAACTACAATGGAAATGACTCATTTAAAATTGTAGTATGTGACAATGGATTACCTGTATTGTGCGATACTGCTACTATTCGTATAATTATAGTACCTGTTAATGATCCTCCTGTTGCTATTGATGACTTCTTCAATGGACCGGAAGATGATCCTATTGCGGGAACTGTAATTACAAATGATTCTGACCCAGACTCTTTTGATATAATAACTGTTACAACTACGCCGATTTGTTCTCCAAAGAATGGTAGCCTGGTGCTTAATTCTAATGGAACTTTCGTATACGACCCTATTCCAAACTTTAATGGTAACGACACTTTCTGCTACAGAATATGCGATAACGGAACTCCGGTATTGTGTGATACTGCTAAAGTGTATATCAGCCTGAACAATGTGAATGATCCACCATTAGCTGTGGATGACAGGTTTACTACACCTGAGGACGTGGTGTTGAATGGCAGCATGAAACCAAACGATATTGATCCTGATGGAGATTCGTTGGTATACGCAACTACTCCAGTAGTGGCAACAGGACCTTACAACGGTTCTGTGGTAATCAATCCAAACGGAACATTTGCATACACACCAAACCTGAATTACAATGGAAGAGATAGCTTCCAGTACAGTGTTTGCGACAATGGTACACCAGTACTCTGTGATACTGCAACTGTATTTATAACTATTACTCCGGTAAATGACAAACCAATTATTCCGGATTCAACTGTAACAACACCTGAAAATACACCTATAACTGTATGCTTGCCTATAACAGATCCTGAGGCTTTTGATAGCCATATCGGTTCTGTGTGCAGTCTGCCTTTGCATGGTTCATTTGGAGTGCCGGTGGTGAACAACTCATCCAATCCACACTCATTGTGTATTATCTACACACCAAATCCGGGCTACTCAGGAAAAGACTCTTTCTGCGTTCAGGTTTGCGATAATGGATTCCCTAGCTTGTGCGATATCGGCATTATCACAATTAATATAGCGCCGATAAATCATAAACCGGATGCTGTAAATGACATTTATACAACTAAAGAGGATTCTACATTTACTTCTAATGTAAGAGGTAATGATACTGATCCTGATTTTGGAACAGGTGACACCCTGACAATTACACAACTAACTACTCCTTTACATGGAACAGTAAGCCCTGTAAGCAGCACCGGTACTTTCGCCTATACTCCTAATGCTAATTATAATGGAGTAGATAGCTTCCGTTATGTTGCTTGCGATAAAGGTATACCTGCTCCTGTATTGTGTGATACAGCTACCGTAATTATTACTATACTTCCGGTTAATGATAAACCATTTATACCTGATACATTGGTAACTACCCCAGAGGGTACACCTAAACCGGTATGTTTGCCTATTACCGACCTTGAGATTCCTACAGATGTTCACATCGCATCTATATGTGGTGGACCTTTGAATGGAACTGTAACACCTGCAGCTCCATCAGGACCTACGGTAAATAACCCTTTTGATCCTCGCAGTTTATGTTTAACATATACTCCTAATACAGGATTCAGAGGTTTGGATTCTATATGTGTTATAGTATGTGATAACGGTATCCCATCATTATGCGATACTGCTACCATACGTATAAATGTAACACCTGTAAACCATCCTCCTGTAGCGGTTAATGATGCTTATGGAATTGCTGAAGATTCAACTTTTACGGCTAACGTAAGAACGAATGATACAGATCCTGATTATCCGAATGGAGATACATTAACTATTACCCAGTTAACAAATCCATTACATGGAACAACAACAGGCTTAAGCAGTACCGGTACATTTACGTATACCGCAAATACTAACTTCACAGGTGTTGATAGCTTCCGCTATGTAGCATGTGACAAAGGTATACCTGCTCCTGTATTATGCGATACTGCAACAGTTTATATCGTTATAGAGCCGGTAAATGATAAACCATTTATACCGGATACTTTGGTAACTACTCCACAGGGAACACCTAAGACAGTATGTTTGCCGATTACAGATACTGAGCTTCCTACAGATATTCACTTTGCTGCTATATGTGGCGGACCATTGAATGGTACCATTACAGCATCACCTATAGTGAACAATCCATTTGTGCCACGTAGTCTATGTTTAACATATACTCCTGATGCAAGTTTCAGAGGTTTGGATTCTATTTGCGTAATAGTATGTGATAACGGTAATCCATCATTGTGCGATACAGCAACTGTGCGTATTAATGTATTACCGGTTAACCGTCCACCTGATGCTGTAAACAATACCTATACTATTAATGAGGATTCTACATTCACGGCTAATATCAGAAATAATGATACAGATCCTGATTATCCGAATGGAGATACCCTTACTATCAGCCAGCTAACTAATCCAGTACATGGAACAGTAACTGTAAGCAGTACTGGAATAATCACTTATACCCCTACACTTAACTATAACGGTGTTGATAGCTTCCGCTATGTAGCATGTGATAAAGGTATACCTGCGCCTGTATTGTGCGACACAGCTACTGTAATCATAACCATACTTCCGGTAAATGATAAACCATTTATCCCTGATACATTGGTAACCACTCCAGAGGATACTCCGATAACTGTATGTCTTCCGATAACAGATCCGGAGGTTACAACACAATTCTTCTTCCCGATAAATTGTGGTGCTCCATTACATGGTAGCATAACTCCATTGAACGTAAACAATCCATTGTTGCCAAGAATACTGTGTGCAACATATACGCCTACTCCTAACTTTAATGGTTTGGATTCATTCTGCGTAATTGTTTGCGATAACGGCAATCCATCACTTTGTGATACTGCTATTGTAACAATACGAGTTACTCCTGTAAACGACCCTCCTGTAGCTGTAAACGATGTTTATACAACTCCTGAAGATGTTGTTTTGAACGGTAATGTTCGTGGAAACGATACAGATCCTGATTACCCTTATGGAGATACGCTGACAATAACCCAACGCACTACTCCACTTCATGGTACTGTAACAGTTTCTCCAAATGGTGATTTCTCTTACACACCTAACCTGAACTTTAATGGTACTGATAGCTTCCAGTATGTAGCATGCGACAAGGGCATACCTGCTCCTGTATTGTGTGATACAGCTACAGTATTTATAACAATATCTCCTGTTAATGATCCACCGGTTGCTGTAAACGATTCAGCTTCCGGAAATACCAATATTGCAATACCTATCAATGTTTCTAACAATGATTATGACATAGATGGTGTTATTGTACCTTCCAGTACTACTGTTATCACTACTCCTGCTCAAGGAACTGTGGTTAATAATGGAAACGGAAATGTAACTTATACTTCGGTATATGGTTATGTTGGACCGGATTCATTCCAATACAGGATATGCGATAACGGATTGCCTATACTTTGCGATACTGCAACGGTATATGTAAACGTAATCCAAAGAACAATTACAGTAACTACAAACCCAGTTTGTAGTCTGGATGCAGCATACCTTACTTACACATTAACATCTAACAACCCGCAACCGAGCGACAGAATATCTATTCAATGGATAGGTGCTGCCGGTAATGTAGTTGCTACTTACGACAGTCTTCCTGTAACAGGAACTGTAAGGTGGCCTGGTGCAGTAGTGGATGCCAATGGAAATGGTATTGACTGGCCGGGTTGGGTGTACAATGGTACATCTTGGGTAATGGGTGCTGATGGCTTTGAAGGATTGAATCCTTTGGCTAAATTGGTATTCAGATTGAACCCTACAGATACTGTTGTAGTTAACTATCCAACTTCAACTCCTCCTACCTGTTACGCTTCGCCTCCTCCGGGACCGACTGCAGTAAACGACAGCGCTACTACACCTGAAGAAGTTCCGGTGACAGTACCTGTGTTGAGGAATGATTTTGACAATAAATATGGTTTAGATACTACAAGTGTAGCGGTTGTTACCACTCCGGGCCATGGTACTGTTACTGTAAACCCTAACGGAACAATTACTTACACTCCTGACAGCAACTATGTTGGAAGGGATACCTTTAACTATAAAGTATGTAACAAGGCATTCTATACATTATGCGATACTGCTACTGTATACATCAATGTTACTCCGGTTAATGATCCTCCTTTTGTTCCTGATACTTTGGTAACTACTCCGGAAGATACCCCGGTTACTGTTTGTGTTAATATCGCTGATATTGACGTAATAGATATTCATACTGCAGGTATATGCAATGTACCTCAGCATGGTAGAATAACTGCCGGCCCTACTGTGAACAACGGTGTATTGCCTCACCAATTCTGCTATACTTACACTCCAAACCGTAACTTCTACGGAAAAGATACTGTTTGTATCATAGTATGTGATAATGGTGTTCCACAATTGTGCGATACATCTACTACTATAATAACTGTAATACCTGTAAATGATCCACCTTATGCAGATACTGTAAGGGTGACTACATCACAGGATGTTCCTGTGGCCGTTAATACAAGCTCAGCAACAGGTGATCCGGAAGGCGATCCTTTGACTTATACTTATGGAACACCTACAGAGCCGGGTACTATTGTAACCGTAACCAGTGTTGGTGGCATTGTGGTAACTCCTCCTACAGGATATACCGGAACTATTACTATACCTTATAAAGTATGTGATAATGCTCAGTACGCTGTAACGCCATTATGTGATTCATCAGTTATAATCGTTACGGTTATACCATCTAATCCATTGCTAAACCACCCTCCGGTGGCTAACAATGATTATGCTACAACCAATAAAAATGAGCCTGCGGTTATCAATGTTAAGTCTAATGACTCTGATGTTGATGGTGATTCATTGAGTGTTACAATTTCTGCAGTGCCTGTTAATGGTACGGTAGTTGTTAATGCAAATGGAACAGTTACCTATACTCCAAATTCAGGTTTTGTAGGTTTGGATACTTTCTACTATGTAGTATGCGATCCGTTTGGAACTACATCTCCGCGCCCTCTTTGCGATGAAGCGCGTGTGATTGTAACAATAAACGATAAGCCTAATACAAGTGGCAATCGTCCTCCTGCGGCTGTGGATGATCTTGCAACAATATGCTCAAGTAATACTGTTGTACTGGATCTTCTGAAAAATGACAGCGATCCGGATGGTGATGCAATCACTTTCCTGTCTATTATTAAAACTCCATCTAATGGTATTGCCAATCAGGTATTCCTTGGTGGTTACAGATATACGCCTAATAGCGGATTTAATGGAATAGATACATTTACATACCGTATATGTGATAATGGTACACCGAGTCTTTGCGATACTGCAAATGCGATTATACGTGTAACCTCAGCACCGGTATTAACTGCTGCTCCATCTTCATTAACTATATGTAGCGGAGATAGCGTTAAAATTGACATTACTTCTGTTCCTTCTTCTTTTGTAACCTGGACAGCTACTAATGGCACTTCAGGTACAGGTAATGTAAGGACTACATTGGTTAACAATGGATTGTCTGACATAGCTGTGGTTTACACCTTTACAGGTAATTTTAACGGATGCGTAAGCACCCCTATAACAGTGCCGGTAACTATAAAACCTCGCCCTCAGGCAGCAGCCTTGCCTAATGCAAACCAGGTTTGTTCAGGTAGCCCTGTTACTATTGTAATGAGCTCTAACTTTATTGGAACTTCTTACACATGGACTGCGACTAATGGACATAGCGGTTCAGGCGCAAATATTATTGATACGCTTACCAATTCAGGTGTTATCGACTCTTCGGTAACCTACACCGTTACTCCTACATTCAATGGATGTTCGGGTGATGTTGTATTGGTTAATGTATTGGTTAAACCTCGCCCAACTATAACATTGGGTGCAGCACCTGATACAATATGCAGCAATGTACAGTTGACAATCAATGTTTCATCTAACGTAGCAGGCACAAGCTATTCATGGACTGGTTCTAACGGTTCTACAGGCTTTAGTGTTCCGGTAGTTGATATTCCTGTAAATCTGGCTGGCGTGCCGATTCAGGTTACTTATACAATCAATTCCACA
Source organism: Bacteroidetes bacterium UBA7692 (assembly GCA_002482725.1). Lineage (GTDB taxonomy): Bacteria > Bacteroidota > Bacteroidia > Chitinophagales > LD1 > UBA7692. The sequence continues at coordinate 33,299 of DLGO01000099.1, forward strand.
AACGGAGTTTGCGCAGGCAACAGTGTTCAGAAAACAGTAGTAGTTAATCCTCGTCCGCAAGCGGATGGCGGTCCTAACGCAACTATAGAAAACTGTCCTCTAAGCTCGGTAATACTAGGTGGAAGCCCTACAGCTTCAGGTGGAACTCCTCCATATACAACTATATGGTCTCCGGCAGCCGGATTAAATGATTCTACGCTGGCTAATCCTAAAGTAACGGGTATAGCTGCTGATGCAATTTATGTATTGACCGTAACGGATAGAAACGGTTGTACAGCAACAGACGTTGTAAACGTGACTGTAGTACCAAGTACTTTGGCAACTGAAGCCGGTAACAATGCTGCTTATTGCTTCGGCTCAGGTAGCAGCGCTACATTGGGTGGAATACCTACAGCAGTTGGTGGAAAAGCTCCATTTACTTACCGTTGGTATCCTGCTTTGGGTCTTACTGACTCTACAGCAGCAAATCCAACAGCATCGCCAGCAGCAACTACTAAATATTTCGTAGAGACAAAAGATGCTAACGGTTGTACTGCAACTGATAGTGTTGTTATAACTGTAAATCCTGTTCCTGTAGCTAATGCAGGCAGGGATACTGCACTATGTGCTACATTTGGAACTGTAATAGGAGGTAATCCTACTGCTTCATCAGGCACAGGATCATATAGCTACACATGGACACCAAGCGCAGGCTTGAGCGCCAATAACATAGCAAATCCTACTGCTGCACCGAATATTACTACTACATACAACGTAGTAGTGCGCGACTCTAACGGTTGTACAGCTACTGACGCAGTTATTATTACCATAAATCCATTGCCTATTGCAAATGCAGGACCTGATGTAACAACAACAGGCTGCTCAAGCGATAGTGTGCAATTGGGTGGAACACCGGCTGCAAATAATGGAACTGCTCCATTCACATACCTATGGCAACCTTCTGTAAGCTTAAGTGACACATCTATCGCAAGACCTTTTGTAAAAGGATTGGGTAGTTCAACACTTTATAGCTTATTGGTTACTGATAGCAAGGGATGCACAGCTACAGATGTTGTTCTGGTTAGCGTAGTACCTACTAACTTAAAAGCTGAAGCCGGTAATAACCTTCGCTATTGCAAAGGAAGCAACACAATTGTAACATTGGGTGGAACACCTACTGTTACAGGTGGTGTAGCGCCATTTACATACTCATGGAACTTCCCATTGGGCAATATTGCCAATCCATTGGTAGGTCCGGATTCTACAACTACATATGTACTTACTGTTACAGATGCAAAAGGCTGCAGCAGCGTAGACTCCGTTACTATAACAGTGAATCCTAAGCCAACTGCAAATGCAGGGGCTGATTCAGCTATTTGCTTTAACTCACCTATAAGGTTGGGTACAGAACCGGTAGCTTCAGGTGGAACACCGTTGTATACTTATCTATGGTCTCCTGGTCAGGGATTGAGCGCTACAACAGTATCAAGGCCGATAGCAACGCCAACTTCTACTACCACATACTCGGTATTGGTAACAGATGCAAATGGTTGTACTAATACGGATCAGATAACTGTGACTGTAAGAAGCAGGCCGGTTGCAGATGCAGGACCTGATAAAACGTTGGTTGCTTGTTCAAGCGATAGCGTTCAGTTAGGTGGATCTCCATCAGCAAGCTCAGGTACAGCTCCATACTCTTATCTATGGGCTCCTACTACAGGAATCAGGGATTCTTCACTTGCCAACCCATGGGTTAATTCACTGGGTGCTACTACACTTTACACATTAACTGTGACAGATGCCAATGGTTGTACAAATACAGACCAGGCAGTGGTAATCGTAACCGGAAGCAGCTTAGTTGTTGAAGCCGGAAACAACGCTGCATTCTGCGCGGGAACCAATGGTTCGGCAGTATTGGGTGGTGCACCAACAGTAAGTGGCGGAACAGCTCCATACACTTATGTTTGGTCTCCTGATTCTTCATTGAACTTAACTAACATAACAAATCCGATAGCATCTCCTATCACTACAACCACTTACACAGTGAGGGTAACTGACGCCAAAGGATGTCAGGCAAGTGATACGGTAAGGGTTACTGTTTACACTACACCAACTGCGGATGCAGGTGTGAACGATACAATTTGCTTCGGTACTTCTAAAATACTAGGCGGTGCTCCTACAGCTACAGGTGGTAAATCACCTTATACTTACAGCTGGAGCCCGGCAGGCGTAACTCCTGCGAATGTGGCAAATCCTACTGCAAACCCTACAGGTACAACTTCATACACTGTAACTGTTCGTGATGCAAACGGATGTTCTTCTACAGCAAGCACTACAGTATTTGTAGCTCCTTCGCTTATAGCAGATGCAGGTCTTAACCAAAGTGTAACAGGTTGTTCTAATGACAGCATTACATTAGGTGGCTCTCCGACTGCAACAGGTGGATTGGGTGCATACACTTATGCATGGACACCTGCTAACGGCCTAAGCAGCACAACTGTTGCTAATCCGATAGTAAAAGGAATCAGCAGCACATTTGTATATGCGCTTACGGTAACAGATGAAATAGGATGTACTGCTACTGATATCGTAACAGTGGTTTATACACCTAGCACACTTCGTGCTAATGCAGGTGAGGATACTATAATATGCTCAGGCGTGCGTACCGGAATCCAGTTGGGAGCATCGGCTACGGGAGGCAAGGCACCATATACTTATATGTGGAGCCCTGCTGCCGGATTGAACAATGCTTCAATTGTGAATCCGATAGCCCGTCCTACTTCTACAACAACGTACGAATTGCTGGTAACAGATGGAAATGGATGTACTTCTATAGACTCTGTAACAATAAGAGTGAATGGACAAATCAACCTGTCTGTAGGTGCTGATACTGCAATATGCTTAGGCTCTTCAGTAGTATTAGGTGGTAGCGATACAGTAGCAAGAGGCGGAACGGCCCCTTATACTTACAGCTGGACACCAAGTGTTGGTTTGAGCGGAGCATCAACTGCACATCCTGTAGCAACACCTTCTGTAACAACTACATATATCTTGTTAGTAACAGATGGAGTAGGTTGTACAGCACAAACAGCTCAGGGAGTTGTTGTGAATCCGGTACCAAGAGCGGATGCAGGTCCTGACCAAAGCATCGTATCATGTGGTGCTGCAAGTGTTACTTTAGGAGGCAGTCCATCTGCTTCAGGTGGCACTCCTGGCTATACATACAATTGGACACCTGCCACAGCTTTGAGCAATGTAGCTTCAAGCAATCCGGTAGTTGATAGCTTGTATATCAGCACAAACTATACGCTTGTTGTTACAGATATCAATGGTTGTACAGCAACTGATGCTGTATTCGTAAATGTAATACCTACTACGCTTAGCGCGGATGCAGGTGCAAACAGGGCAATATGCTCAGCTGATACAGCTGTAGGCATCGTGATAGGTGGTATACCTACTGCTATAGGTGGTGCATTGCCATATACTTACACATGGTCAGGTGCGGGATTAACAGGTGGCAATAAAGCTAACCCTGTTGCACGCCCTGCTGTGACAACTACTTATTTCGTAACTGTAACTGATGCAAATGCTTGTGTTAGTGTTGATTCTATAGTAATAGTAGTGAACGATAAACCGACAGCTGCTGCCGGAAACGATACTGCACTTTGCAACACATTCGGTGTTACATTGGGCGGTACTCCAACTGCAACAGGTGGAACTACTCCTTACACATATAGCTGGACGCCTGGTACAGGATTAACAGATGCTTCAAGCTCTAATCCGGTAGCTACACCGGCCAGCACTACTACTTACGCATTGCTTGTAACAGACAGAAATGGCTGTACTGCAACTGATGCTGTAACAGTAACAATTAAGCAAGCTCCTGTAGCTGATGCAGGAACGGATAAAAATCTGGTTTCTTGCTCAAGCGATAGCGTGACTTTGGGTGGCAGCCCTACTGCTAAAAACGGAGTAGCCCCTTATACTTACATCTGGAGCCCTGGTGGATATACTACAGCTAACCCTGTAGTGAAAAACCTAGGTGCAACAACTACATTTGAAGTAACTGTAACTGACAACACAGGTTGTACCAGTACAGATCAGGTTGTAGTAAATGTGAGCGGAAGCACACTTACTGTGGAAGCAGGAAATGGTGGCTATATATGCGCAGGTACCAGCAACTCTGTACAATTAGGTGGAATACCAACTGTACAAGGTGGTGCATTGCCATACAAATACATCTGGACGCCAAACAGCGGATTGAATGCTGATACTATTGCTAACCCAATAGCGACGCCTACAATAACTACCAAGTACACTGTACTTGTAACTGATGCAAATGGTTGTCAGGCGAGCGATACTGTTGTGGTATCTATCCGTCCTAAACCGGTTGTAGATTTCACAAGGGATTCTACAGTATGTATCGACCGTGGTCTTGTTACCCTTGTAGGAACTCCTGCAGGTGGTACTTTCACCGGAACAGGTGTTACGGGTAACAGCTTCCAACCTACAGTAGGTGCAGGAACTTATACCATAACGTACAGCTATACCGATGGATTTGGTTGCAGCAACAGCATAAGCAAAACAATTACGGTTGATCCATTGCCGGTAGTTGATATCACAGGTAACAATACATTCTATTGCGCTAATGAAAAAGCAGATACGCTTACAGGTGTACCTGCAGGTGGTAAATTCACCGGAACAGGCGTTGATAGTGTAGGTATATTTACTCCTGCAAACGGTGCTATTGGCAACAATGTGATTACTTACACTTACACTAACGCTAATGGTTGTACTAACAGCAAAACGGTAACTATAGAAGTAAGACCTGCTCCGACAGTGAATCTGGTTGCCAGCGATGACAGTGTTTGCATCAATGTACCAGTAACTTTGTCTGCTACTTTCAGCAACAATGTATTTAACCTACAGTGGTACGATATCAACGGAACTTACCTGCAATCAGGTTTGGCTCCGATAACTGTAACTCCTACCAGAATGGACCACGGATACGTAGTATTCGGAACTAATACAGTAGGATGTACAACTTCTGATACAGTATTGATACATGTAAACCAAGCTCCGGTAGCAGAAGCAGATACTGCTAATACCTGTGAAGAAGAGCCTGTGTTTGTAGATGTTGTAGTAAACGATTCTGATTTGGAAGGCAATGCTAATGTGCTAACAATAGCGGCCCCTGCACAGAATGGTACAACTACTGTAGCTAACGGTGTAATACTTTATACTCCTAATCCAAACTATAACGGTTCTGACAGATTCAGCTACTCAATTTGCAATACACAGTGCACTAAGGATTGTGATACTGCATTTGTACTAGTTAATATCTGTTCTATAAATGATACTCCTACAATACCTCTTGTAGTTGACAGCATACCGGAAGATTCTACAATCGTAATCTGCCCTGCAGTATTTGATGCAGATACAGATAACCTTGTAGTAACTACATACGCTTGCAGTGCAATACATGGTTCGGTAACTAATGTAACTGATACTTGTATCAGGTATACGCCAACACCGAACTGGTATGGTACTGATACCATCTGTACTGTGGTTTGTGATCCTTTCAATGCTTGTGATACGAACAAGATTATAATTGTAGTAACGCCTAGAAATGAACCTCCTGTTGCCGATACGGTAATAGTGGTTACATTGATAAATACTCCGGTGCCTGTGAACGTGGCAGCTGTTGTGTATGACATAAACAGCGACCCTGTTGACTATACCTACGGAACTCCATCTGAGCCTGGCACTGTAGTAACGGTGACTACCAATGGAGGAATAGTGGTAACTCCACCTGCAGGATATACAGGAACTATAACTATACCATACATAGTATGTGATGCAGCACAATATCCGGTTACGCCGCTTTGTGATACAAGCATCATAATTGTATATGTGATAGATACACCTAAAGGTAATCTACCTCCGATTGCAAACGACGACCATGCAGTAGTACCTCCGGGAGGCACTGCTAACATACCGGTGCTTGCAAACGACTACGATCCGAATGGTGATCCGATAAGTGTTGTTGGCATAATACCTGGAAGCGGACCTTCTAATGGTGTTATTGTAACAATAACAAGCGGACCGACACCTACAATAGTATACACTCCAAATCCTGGATTTGAAGGCTGTGATACATTTGAGTATTCAATTACAGATCCATTTGGATTAATGGATACGGCCCAGGTGACAGTTTGTGTAAGTGATGTGCCTGTGGATGTGAACCTTCCGCCAGTTGCAGTTAATGATTTTGATACTACGAACTATGTAACTCCGATTACAATTCCGGTTAAAATCAATGACAGCGACCCTGATGGTGATGTGATTACCACAACAGGTATCATAGGCGGCACACACGGTACGGCTACAATCAATCCAAACGGAACTGTAACCTTCAGCCCTGATAGCTCAGCTAATGCAAATGTACCTGGTACATTCTGTTATAGCATTTGCGACAATGGCGTACCTAGCTTGTGTGATACAGCTTGTGTAACTATCTATATCAGAAACAGTGTAGTAGCTGTAGATGATGATACTATTACAGGATTGAATACTCCTATAACGGTTGATATCTACGGAAACGACTTTGATCCTGAGAATGACAGCTTCTGCCTGGTTCCACAACCAGCAGGAATAGTGAACTACCCTAGCAATGGTAAATTGATTATTACCTATGCAAACGGAGATAGCTGCAGACCAATGGTTACTTACCAGCCTGACAGCAACTTCGTGGGACTTGATGGTTTCTGCTACGCTATTATAGATGCACATGGAGCTATAGATACTGCTTGTGTTACTATCAATACCATAGTATGTATCAGTCCTCAGGTAGTAGGAGATTCAGTGTTTATGTTCCAGGATACAGATACTACAATATCTGTATTGAACAACGACATAGCATACGGAGTTCCACTAACTGTTACAATAGAGCAAGGGCCGTCACATGGTACTGTTACTTTAATAGGCAACACGGTTTACTATAAACCGGATGCAGGTTATGTGGGTAATGACTACGTGATATACCGTGCATCGGGAATATGCGGAAGCGATACAGCTTACATAAGCTATACGATACTTCCGGTTTGTTCACCTATAGAAGCGAATAACGACTATGTGTTGACCCAGGTTAATACAGGTGTTACAGTATCTGTATTGAGCAATGATGTGAACTCTAACCCTACCTTTGTAAGTGCATCAGTATTAGCTGATCCATCTAACGGGGTAGCTCAGATAGTGAACAACATCGCTACTTATGTTCCGAATACTGATTTTGTAGGCTTAGATACATTTACATATATATCTTGCACAAGGTGCGGTGGTAAAACATACTGCGATAGCGCTAAAGTTATCGTGTTGATTGATACTACGCTTTGTCCTGTGCCTGTAGCTAACGATGACAATGTATTGTCGGGCTACACTTGCGCTAAAGGATTCGAAGTGGTAACCAACGATGTGAATGTTCCGGGAACTACGCTTAGCATAGTAACGCCACCTACACTAGGTACTGCGGTAGTTAATGGCTACAAAATTGAATATACCCCTGGTGGTAATTCTACTATAGGCCAGACTGACGTAATCACTTACAGCTTGTGCAATGCTTGTGGTAAATGTGATACAGCTACAATGAGTGTGCGTGTTACAGGATTCCCTTGCAACGGCACTTACCCTGTAGCGGTTAACGATTCTGTAAAAGTATGTTTGAATACTGTAACGGATATCAATCCTATACTAAATGACTACGATACAGATGGCGGTATCCTTTCACTTGATACAGTATTTACTGCATCAAACGGATTTGTGGTAAGGGCTAATGGAAATACTGTAAGGTATATACCGAACACAGGATTCCTTGGTACTGACCAGGTGGTATACACTGTATGTGATGACGGAACTCCTAAGCTTTGTCAGAACGGTATCATCTACATAACTGTAGACAGTTGTGTAAACCATGCTCCTGACGCTCCTGAAGTTGTTTATGACACTACATTCATCAACATACCAAACACTACCTGTATCCCTGTGGTAGATATAGATGGAGATAATGTAACTGTTACAAACGCAGGAACGCCATTGCACGGTACAAGCGCAGTAGCAGGTGATAGTTGTATAAGGTATACACCTTCAACAGGCTACACAGGAAATGATACATTCACAGTAGTTCTTTGTGACAACGGTGCGCCTATCCTTTGCGATACGGTAACTGTTATCTACACAGTGGTTCCATTGCCTGATAGCTTGCAACCTCCTGTAGCAGTTGATGATGTAGCTGCAACTGATGTAAACACTCCGGTTGTTATCAATATCGTTAGAAACGACTACGATCCGAACGGTGACAGCATACAGGTAACCTTGGTTCCTAAAGATGCTCCTAAGCACGGAACAGTATTGAACAACGGTAACGGAACTGTTACTTACACTCCTGATAGCAGCTTTATAGGATTGGATTCATTCACTTACACAATATGTGACAACGGAACACCTCAACAGTGTGATGATGCTACAGTATATGTGTATGTTGGATACACACCTACAATCACTGCGGTTGATGAGCCTTGTAATGTTGACAGCACCAACGAGAATCAATCTGTAGTACTTAATGTATTGGCTAATGATATACTGGTACTGGCTAATGATTCGGCTATCACAATACTTACAGATGCTGAACATGGTATAGCTTCGGTAAATGCCAACAATACGGTTACTTACTTCCCTGGTGCAGATTACACCGGAACAGACAATTTCGAATACGTGATTTGTCTTGACCTCGGAGGAAAAACAGTTTGTGATACAGCATCGGTTTGTATAACCATTGTTGATACTACTATCGAGTGTACTTTCCCTAACGCATTCTCACCAAACGGTGATGGTGTAAACGATGTATTCATCTTCCCTTGCGGAGTTAAATATCCTGATGCAACATTCAGGGTGTTCAACAGATGGGGTAATGAAGTTTGGTACAGCGCTACCTACAAAAATGATTGGGATGGTACGAACAAAGAAGGCAAGCTATTGCCGGATGGTACTTACTTCTATATCTATGAATACAAAGACGGAAGCGATAGAAAAGAATCCAGATTTGTAGTAATTCACAGATAGATAAAATATGAATAGTGGCTGATGATATGAAACTATCATCAGCCACATATTTCAAACAAAAATGGTGAAGGCTTAAAAAGAGAATTTCAAAACTGACAACTGACTTTATGCGTAAAATTTATACAACATTATTGGCCAGCCTACTTTTGGTAAGCGGGTTGAAAGCGCAACAGGATGCAACATATAGCATGTATATGTTCAATGGCCTGTTCCTGAACCCTGCATACGCGGGTAGCCATGAGGTGATCAGCACTACTGCTATCTATCGCCACCAGTGGGCAGGGTTTGACGGTGCCCCGCGTACTGTAAACCTTAGCGTACATGCTCCCTTTAAAAGGAACCAGTATGCCTTGGGTGTTACTGTAACCAATGACAGATTGGGGCTTACCAATATGTTTTCGGTGACCCCTGCTTTTGCCTACAGGATAAAGGTTAGGAAATCAATGATATCATTGGGTGTTCAGGCTGGTTTTACTTACTACCAGCAAAGAAATACACAAGCGATATTGCCTGATAATATAACCACAGACCAACTGTTTTCTGTAAACAATAACCTGCCTTTGTTCAATGTGGGCTTTGGTATATATGTTTACGGTAAAAAGTATTTCATAGGCGCATCGGTTCCGCATTTGATACCGAATAGCTTAACAGGCAAATACAGCCTGGTAGCAGCCGGAGACAAAGTAGCGAAACAGTACAACCACTTTTTGTTGACAGCGGGTTATGTGTTTGGAAGAGATGGTGCAATCGTAAAGGTGAAACCGACTTTCCTGATGAAGTATGTAACCGGTGACAGGAGAAATCTACCTCAGTTTGATTTTAACCTTAACTTCCTGTTTATAGACAGGTTATGGGTAGGAGCAGGCTGGAGAATGGGTGGTGACTACCAGAACTGGAAAGGGGAATCGGTGATAGGTATGATAGAAGCCAAGGTTACACCTCAGCTAAGAGTTGGTTATGCATACGATGCTACACTGAGCAAATTGAATCCATACCAAAGCGGTACACATGAGATCATGTTAGGTTATGATTTCTGGTATGATAAGAAGCGTTTTGTTACTCCACGTTACGTGAAGTATTTCTAAGATTATTACGGAAAAGATAAGGATAGATAACTACTGATTTTAAAATCGATTAATCCTAAGTGGGTGCATAGGGAAACTAGAAACTGATAACTGATTTATGGAAAAATATTATAGAAACCTCATATTAGCCGCCGTAGCAACTGTAAGTTCTATGGGTGTGTATGCCCAAAAGACATATACTAAATTAGGTGACGACGCATTTAAAGGCTTTGATTTTAAATTGGCGCTGACCTATTATGGCAATGCTATACGTAAAGATAGCAGCAACTCGGGATTGCGCCAGAAGATAGCTGATAGCTACCGCCTGATGAACGATTGGGAGAATGCTGAAAAGTGGTATGCCCTGGCAGCTAATGACCAAGGCCTTGCCCCTGAAAACAAGCTTTATTATGCAGAGGCACTTCGTGCTAACCAAAAGTATGCAGAGGCAAAGCCTTATTATACTGCTTATCTTGCTGCAAAGCCTGATGATGCAAGTGTAAAGGAGCGTTTGAATGGATTGGACCAGGTGAAGGAATTGGCAAAGGACAAAGGGCTTTATAACCTGGAGCTAATGTCGATAAACAGCCCTAAGCAAGATTTTGGACCGGCATTTTTTAAAGATGGCAAGATACTTTTCTGTAGTAACCGTGAAAGTGTAACAGCTTACCGCAAGCAGGATAACTGGACACAGGCAAATTTCCTTCAGATATACGAAACTGAAACTGATGGTTCTGGCAATAGCGTTAGCTCTAAACCAATAAAGGGGAAAGCCAATGGTAAATACCACGAAGGGCCAAGCAGTTTTAACCCAACTTTGAATGAACTGTATATAACACGCAGCAACTACGTAAAAAGAAAACCATCCAGCAGTGCTGATAAAACAGTAAAGCTTAAGATATTTAAGCTGAGTTATCTGCAAGATAAGGGCACCTTCAGCACAGAAATAACTGAAGCTGTTCCTTTCAATGATAAAGAATACTCAGTAAGCCATCCTTCGCTAAGTGCTGATGGAAAGCAACTATACTTTGCGAGTGATAAGCCAGGTGGGTTAGGTGGAGTAGATATATATGTAGCTGAAAGGCAAATAGGTGGAACATGGGGTGTGCCGGTAAATCTAGGCCCATCGGTAAATACTCAGGGCGATGAAATGTTTCCTTTCTTTTCTGCGGATAGCACATTGTATTTCTCCAGTAACGGACATACCGGATTGGGAGGATTGGATGTGTACAGCACCCGTAAATCAACTGCAGGGGATTGGACTAAAGGTGAAAACCTTGGATATCCAATTAATACCAATAAAGATGATTTTGGCTATATAATCGAACCTGAAAATAAATTCGGCTATTTGGTTTCTAACCGCCCGGGTGGAATAGGAGAGGACGATATCTACCGTTTTGTTCGCAAAGGTGTAGTGTTGAATGTATTGGTATACGATGCTAAAACAAAAGCTCCGATTAAAGATAGCCGTGTAGTATTGTACGAAGATAAAGACGAAAAAGGAAGTAAACTTACTGCTGATAAAGGCGATGTTACTTTTGCAGCTTCTCCTAAGAAACTGTACCATGTGTATGCTGAGAAAACAGGCTACCTACCTACAACTGTAGATGCTGAAGTAGGAGACAAGTCAACCACTGTACAAATACCATTGCAACAGCAAGGAGGCTTGAACCTGGAAGTAACTGTACTTGACAAGAAAACACGTGAAGTGTTGGAAAATGCTGATGTGCGTATCGTGAACATGACTACTAACATAGACCAGAAGCAAAAAACAAATGCTACAGGAAAAGTTAATACGGAAGTGGAACCTAATACGAACTACCGCATTGAGGCAGGAAAAGAAATAGGTGGACAGAAAGATACGAAATACCTGACTGTATCGAGCAGCGTAAGCACTGTAGGCAAAAAGGCTCCTGCTACTTTGTATGTAACACTTGAGCTGGAGAAAGTAAGAAGAGGTGTGCCAATAAAAGTTGAGAACATCTACTATGATCTGGATAAATGGAACATACGCCCTGATGCCGCTAAAGAGCTTGATAAATTGGTGAAAATATTGTTGGATAACCCAACAATGCAAATAGAGCTTAGCTCTCATACTGACTGCCGTGCTACGGTAGAGTATAACCGCCAGCTATCTACCAAACGTGCTGAAAGCGCTGTAGCTTATATCATAAGCCGCGGTGTGAATAAGAACAGGTTGGTTGCTGCAGGTTACGGAGAAAGCCGCCTGATAAACGACTGCGAGTGTGAAGGAACTAAGACTTCTACTTGTACAGAAGAGCAACATCAGGAAAACAGGCGTACTGAGTTTAAAATCCTGAAATTCTAATTTCAGCTAACAACTAATATAAAGCCGGAGCAATAAGCTCCGGCTTTTTTGTTTATGTTACTTTTGGAGGTTCTGTTCATTTTAAAGCGTATTGGGTTTTGTTTATCAGCTTGTTATATATTTATTGTTGAGGTGTGGGTTTAATTGGTTTTTGTTATTCCCTGGTATGGACCTATATTTATAATACAATAAATGCGCAGTATTTCAGTTAAACTTCAGTAACCGCAAAAGTTTGAATATCACTATATATTACAGCATACTTGGTGTGAAAGAAGGGGCAGGACCTGATGAACTGAAGCGCGCATATAGGCAAAAAGCAAAGCAGTTGCATCCGGACAGGAATACTGCTGAGGATGCCCATGAGCAGTTTATTTTACTGACCGAAGCTTATGAGTACCTTATCAACTTTGGGAACATAAAAAGTGCTGATCCCATAGAACAATATACCAACTGGCAGAAAAATGAACGGGCAGAAGCCAGAAGCAGGGCAGAGGCGCAGGCGAGGATGGAGTATGAGGCATTTATCCAAACTGATTTTTACAAGTCACTGATAGCTGTAGAAACGCTTCTGACGGCTATTATGCAATTGGTGCTGCTGATATTCCTTATCGCCATCCCGGTTATTCTTGCAGTTCTATATAGTATTCCGGGTTTTGTAGCAGGTATAGCTGTGTTAGCGGTTACTGCTCCTGTGGTAGTTAATATCTTTCAGGTAAATGATGGATTCAACTTGTCCCGATTAGGTAAGGCCATGATTTATCTGGCGAAAAGGACAGAAGCTTTGTTGGTGGGTTTAGCTGTTTTTAACCTAATTGTATTTTTCAGGATTGGCATGCAGACGTTTATCTCCCTTTGGTTGTTGCTGCAGCTGTATTGTTTGGCAATGCTGCTCATATTCGGATACCTGCATTGGAAGAAACAAGCGATAAACAAATTTCGTAAATTGGCTTATTCTTTCTGTTTTGGGCCTGTTATTATCAGTGTGCTGCTGTGCTACAATTTTGTCCTGAGCGGATATCCCAGAATAGAATCTTATACCTATAATTATTGGGTGGAAACCAATAACGGACTTAGGCCCAGCACATTGATAACTCTGGAGAATATTAAGTATGATGAGTATACCGGCATAAGGTGCTTTGTCAGTATTGAAAACCTGAAAGGAAAGAGTACGGTATTTATGCTTACGGAAGAAGGAGCCTTGGGACTTAAAGTAGCAAAGTGGTATACATTCGAGTAGCTGGCAGACAGCTTATATGATTTAATAGGAAATGGAGATAGTAACGCATGAAATAAATGGGAAAAAGGTGGCTGAAGTAACTTCGGAAGATGTCGTGATAGCTAATGCTCAGGATGGCCTGGAGCTATTGGGAAATATGTATTATGAAGGTTATGATGCAATACTGATACATGCTAAAGATATCGCTCCGGGTTTCTTTGATTTGAAGACAGGGATTAGGTGAGATACTACAGAAGTTCTCCAACTACAGGATTAAGCTTGCGGTGATTGGAGATTTTACCCAATATTCCGGCAATAGTCTGCGTGACTTTATATTTGAAAGTAATAAAGCAGGGAAAACGGTTTTTGTAAAGGAAAAGGCAGAGGCGTTTGCTATTTGGTATAATATCCTATGAATTATATAATCTCGAAATACCGCTTCATTTCCCAGTCGGTTACAACTCTCTGGAATTGTTTCCATTCCCACTCACGGGTTTGGGTAAAGTGCTGAACGAATGCTTCGCCGAAAAGCTCTTTGGCTACCTTGCTTTCTTTCATGGCCTGTGTGGCATCCCAAAGGTTTCTTGGCAATACTCCATGCGCTGTGTCTTTATATCCATTGCCGATAGTCTCGGGCTGCAGCTTTAACTTATTCTTGATGCCGTAAAGACCTGCTGCAAGGCAGGCGCTCATAGCCAGGTACGGATTGGTATCGCTACCAACTACGCGGGTCTCCAGCCTGGTAGATTTGGTAGAACCGGGCAATGCACGCAGGGCTACTGTACGGTTGTCTTTGGCCCATGTAAGGGTAGTAGGGGCCCATGCTCCCTCTACCAGGCGCTTATAGCTGTTGATAGTCGGCGCAATCATAGGAAGTATATATGGCAGGCAGTACAATTGGCCGGCGATATATTGCTTCATCAGGTCGCTTATCTTGTCTTTCTTCTTATCATCGTAGAACAGGTTGTTCTTACCGTTTTTATCCCAAAGGCTTTGGTGGATATGGCCACTGCAACCCGGCAGGTTTTCGTTGTACTTAGCCATGAATGTTGCCATGATGCCATGCCTGTAGGCGATTTCCTTTACACTACTTTTGAAAAGCACGGCACGGTCTGCGCTTTCTATGGTTTCGCCATAAGTAATAGCAGCTTCGTAAACACCAGGCCCAGTTTCTGTATGTAGACCTTCCAACGGAATGTCAAAGTTCTTCATGTCCTCAAACAAGGCCGTGAAGAAATCATTGCGCAATGTGGTACGAAGTATAGAATAGCCAAACATATCCGGTGTAAGCGGTTTTATCTGGTTATAGTTTTTATCGCGGAGCGACTGCGGGCTTTCTTCAAAGTTGAACCATTCGAACTCCTGGGAAGTAGAAATGGAGTAGCCCATTTTTTCACCATCAGCTTTTACTTTCTTCAAAAGCTGGCGAGGGCATATTGGAAGCGGCTTATCATCATGTGTAATGAATTCGCACAGGAAGAAAGGTACATCGTGCTCCCAGGGGATTTTCCTGAAGGTATTGATATCTAATCTTGCTTTTGCATCAGGATAGCCGGAATGCCAACCTGTGTAGGTGCCATTGTCGTAGGCCACATCTGAACTATCCCAGCCAAATACTACATCGCAGAAACCAAGATTGGTGTCTACTATGCCAAAGAACTTATCTACGCTGATGTACTTGCCACGAAGTATGCCGTCTATATCTGTTATAGCCAGCTTTACCTTTTTTAGCGGGTGGTTTTTTACGTACTCGAGTATTTGCTTGGTTGTCATGAAGTGTGCAGATTTAAGCGTACGATATTACTGAACGGAGCGCAATATTTCTGTTATTGCGATGAGTAAATTTTAACCCGGTCAGTGACCAGTAATATTACTGCGACATATTAAAATTCAAAAGGCTATCAGGGTGAATCCTGATAGCCTTTTCGAGCAGAAGTATGGTTAACTATTAGTTAAGGATAAACTGTTTCCTGTATGTTTTTTCGCCATCGCGCACTTGCAATATGTAGTAGCCCTGAGCATAACTGTGCATTTGTATAGTAGTTGATTGCAGGCCTGTAGCTACCTCTCTTGCTTCTAATGTTTTGCCATCAATTCCGGTAAGTGTTATATAGGCATTTGTATTAGCAATGTCTGTAATGACGTTTACCATGCCGGAAGCCGGGTTAGGGTATACATTGATTATGGCATTAGTTGTATTGATTTCACTTATTGCTGTAGCCATATTAATCCGGCCCAAATCGAAGTAGATTTTGCCTGTAGCGCCTCCTGCGAATCCCGTCATTACCATTTTGTAGATGTCGCCGCTTTTTCTTTTTACGAAGTATACTGTGGTATCGGAAATGAACCAATCAGGTGCTTCGTATAGTTTCCAGTCACGGCCGATTACATTCATGGAACTGCTGAACGGCTGAGATGAATATTGCTCACCCGCTACATTTTGGGTAATTACCTCGGCTATCTGTACACCTTTGTTATTCAACACACCGGTGCTTGGGTAGAAATCTATACCCGGAACATCCAAGGCTGTGTACCTGCCAAATGAGAGGTCCCAGTCTGCGCTAAGCGGTTCTTTATCCAGAATTGAATCGTTTACTAAGTTAAGATAAGCGAAGTTTTTTCCCTGAAATTGCCTTTTGTTGATATGGATAGTGCGCAAATTGGAGTTGTCAAGATTAGCATAGCTGATTCTCCATGCTGTATCATAGGTGCATTCTTCAATCCTCAGTTTTTTAAATTCTGAGGTGCCGATTTTGATAAAGAAAACAGTTTTGCCTTCAACGTTTTTGGAAGAAAGAGCCGAATTGTAGACTCCCCATCCATAGTTGAATGCAGAGATGTTCAGGTCGGTATTGAAAGCACCTGTATCCATGTTAGAATCGTGGTCGTGCAGTAAGGTCCAGGTAGAAAGTCCCGTAGTATCGGCAGTATAGAATGCTGTGTCGGTAACTGCTTTTTTATACACCTGCATAGCTGTAGCCGGATTGGCCTCGTTGTAGCGGACAGTAACCCCCTGCAGTGTATTTGTAGGGTACTGCGATGGCCTTACCGAAAAGGCAAGGTGCCAGTTCAGGTTAGTGGTGGTGGTTTTGGCCATAGTAGACAGGTTGTAATATACAATGTCCTGGTATTGGGCTCCTGTAGATACAGAGTCGCTTACCATTGATTGTGCATTTAAACCTACGGTGCTTGCAATTATTAATATAAAATATAGAATGCGCATTGTTTATTACTTAAATTTGAGGGCGCAAAAGTCGTGTTTATTCGACTGTGGTTTGTCATTTATTTGTAAATTAATGTGTAATGATTATTAATAATTATATAGAGAATAGTTTGCCGGGTAATGCCAGAACGTGGATTTATCAGAGCGATAGAAACTTTACCCCGGATGAGGTGGAGCAACTGAATAAAGATGTAAGATCATTTACCGAACAATGGGCTGCCCACAAACTACAACTCACTGCCTGGGGTGAGGTGGTACTGAACAGGTTTATAATACTAATGGTAGATGAATCGGGAACGGGTGCAAGTGGTTGCTCTATAGATAGCTCTGTGAAATTTATCCGTGAAATCGGCAATAAGATTAATGTAGATTTCTTCAACAGATTTGAAGTAGCATGGATAGATGCAAATAGTGAAGTTAAAAGCTGTCATGCTAATGTGCTATATACGAAGGTGACGAATGGTGAAGTAAATGAACAAACTCCTTTTTTCAATAATCTACCTACATCTAAGTCGGAACTGTTGAATCACTGGATACAACCGCTAAATGGGCATTGGGCCTTGAGGTATGCCTCGAAGCCCAATACGGAAAGCTTTTCGCTTACGTTATAAATAAAAAAGCCGTTTTGATTTAATCAAAACGGCTTTTTTTAATGTCGATATTGTATAATTTAGTGCGGATTCGCTACCTTTTGGTCTTCATCTTCTACAAAAGGTTTCTTAGGCTTGTGGTTGGGGTCTTCCAGTTGCAGTATGAAGTCCTCTATCTGTTCGGCACCTAAGCGCTTAGCTTTTATCATTTTGTCTTTATCCAGGATATATATCTGTGGCGTGCTTTGTATATCCCATTCGCTGCGGAAGTTGCTGATGCGATAAGGATCTGCTACGTTTATCCAATCCAATTTCTTTTCTTTTACAAAATCTACCCATTTGGTTATTTCGTCGGGGCTAACCGTAGATGGTGCGTAAACCTCTATATCTACACCTTTTGCTTTAAGCGCCTTATAAGCATCATGAAGTACGGGTACTTCTTTTTTGCAATGCCCGCAATCCGGATCCCAGAAGCATAGAACAGTGTACTTAGCTTTAACCTGGTTAAGAGCTACTATTTTCTTTTGTGTTGTATCGTGCAAGCTTATGTTCTGAGCACGTTTGCCCAGTAGCAATGGATCCAGGATTCTGCCACGCTCTACTATTTTAGCAAGTTGGGCAGAGTCTACCCAAGTAGCATAACCTTTGGCATAATAGTTCTTTACAAGATATACATAGCTGGCATCCATACCCATTATTTTGGAGTTGGCTACAGTGTTAAGGAAATAAACCAGCATATATTTGAAAATATCGGTTTTCGGGTCGCTTTTGCCAATCAGCAAATCATCGCACGCTGCATTCAATGAATCAGGGATTTGTACTACAGTCCTTGTAAAGTACGATTTCAGCTTGTTGTGAAATACGGGTGTCCTTAGCATGCGGTCATCTTTCAGGTCTATGCTATCCCAGTAGTGGGTTTTGTAATAGCGCCATTGCCATGCCGAATCAATAGGCTGGCCTTTGTCATTTTTAGGCGTTTCAGGAACCTCAGGATCGCGCATTGCTTTCAATAGAGAAGCGTAGAAGGTGCTGGGATTGTTTTTAACTATGGCAAGACGTTCGTTCTTAACAGATTCATCAATCTTGGTAAGCTCAGATTTCAATTTGTCTTTTTTAGCAGCATCCTCGGTTGATTTGTACAAAGCGTTTAATGAGTCAGATGTTTTTCTGATGGTAGCCAGAAACTTCATATCGTCGTAGAAAAGCTTGTTTTCCAGTGAACCGGTAACTTTCATATTGCCCGAAAGTTCGTTGGTATCTGTTTCCAGCTGGAATGAAGGCTCATTGACAATGAACTCAAAATATCTGTTACCTAGCTTAGGGAAAACTGCAAGGTATATACCACCCGGCAAAGCAGTATCTGCTTTTATGGTGGCTACACCTTTAGCATCTATAAGTACGGTATCTTTTACGTACTGCTTATCGCCGCTGTAGAATGCCAATATCATATTGGAACTCTCAACACCATGGACCGTAAGCTTATAATTGGTTACTTGTTTTTTTGTGGTGGACTTGGTTGGTGTGTTACCAAGCGCAGCTCCTGCTTTTGTCTGCGAAAACCCGGTCAGAGCGAAGTGTGAAATGAGTAGAAGTGCGAAGACTTTTTGCATACAATGATTTAAATTATAACGTAAAAATATTCTTATGGACGAAAGATTAATGACAAAGGGCGAATGTAAGCAGTTAAAATATGTTAGTCGCTAATTTGTAGCCTTTTTGCTGTACTCCTCAAGAAGGCCCTTTCTGATTAGATTCCAGCGTTTTAATTCTTCCATAGAAGTAGCGGGATTGCCTGTAACGGTGGTGTTTGGTTGTATATCTTTAACTACCACCGCAGCCAATCCGATAGTTGTGTTTGGCCCTATGGTAAGTCCGTTCAATACTGCTGCCCCCGGTGCTATCCAGCTGTTGGCGCCGATTTTGGCGCTGCCGCCTATCATGCTGTTTGCTATTACCATGGTATTAGCACCGATATAAACGTTGTGCGCTATGTGCACCAGGTTGTCTATGCTGGCGTTGTGCTCTATGATAGTGCTGCCCAGCACACCGCGGTCTATGCAGGTATTGTTATGGATGGTTACGTTGTCGCCAATTACCACATTACCCAAATGAGGCAGGCGGAAGTAGTTGCCCTGGCTGTCCTTTTCGTAGCCAAAGCCTGCATTACCAATGGTATTGTTGCAGCCTATACTTACATTATTACCGATTTTAGTATTGCGCAGTATAACGGTATGGTGCTGTATGGTACAGTTGTCGCCAATAGCCACATCAGCTTCTATAATAACATGATGGCCGATAGAAACGTTTTGGCCGATTAAGGCAGTAGGATCAATTACCGATGTGCTTGCTATGCCGGACTCGCTGGTGGTTATCAGTTGCTTATTCAACAATTCAAAAAAGGCTAAACGTGGCTCCTTTACTATCAGGAAGTTACAGTTCTCCTGCTTTAGGCTTTCGTAGGCAGCGGGAGATAACAGCAATAAGCCTATTTGAGATCCTTTGGGGAAATCTTTTACCCTACTATCCTTTACCCAGGCAAAACTTTGTGTAGTGTCGGAAGAGGGGCTTATTTCATTGAGGGCAATGAAAGAACTGATAGATGTGGTTTCATCTCCGTGAAATGCTTCGTGGTTAATTGACCGGATTGCTTCTGCTATGGTGAAAGGCTTTATGATACTATCGCTCATATTGTTGCTTTTGGTTGAGGGAAATTTCATCCAATAATCGGGCAAAGGATTGGGCCTGGCTGCTGCGGGTAAACTGCAGGTGGTAGTCGTTTTGGATAAGCTCAGGTTGCTTGTCATTGCTCAACCATTTGTTGAACAGTGAAAGCAGGGTTTGCTTTATGCCCTCATTATCTGCAAATGCCAGCATAGGAAGGCGTTGACCTTTTTGCAGGAGTATATCTGCATTACCACCCGGTATGCCAATAGAAAGAATGGGTCTTTGAGTGGCAAAGTATTCAAATAGCTTACCTGTGAGCAAAAGGCTTGCGCCCTTTACATCGGAGAGCATCAGTAGATTGCAGCAGGCAGTTTGCATCAGCTTTACGGCATCTTTATGCGGAATGAAGTTTTGGTAAACTACATTGGCTTCTATACCTGCTTCCTGAATGGAGTGCTTTACTGCTCCATCTACATTGCCTGTAAATTCTAACCGGAATAGCTCTTTGAATTCGGGAGATGTACGGCATAATGCTGCAATGGCGCTCCAAAGCGGTATGCTGTTCATTAAAGGATTGAAGCTTCCTGTATGCCGTAGTGTAAAGAAATGGCCCGGGGTTGGTGCGATAGGAGGGAAGTCATTTTCGTCGAAGCCATTGTAGATAATTTCGATGCGCTTGGCCCTGTCTTCGAACTCATCTTTCATGCCTTGTGTAATTACTGTAACGACATCAGCATTTTTGAGCACCTGTGTTTCCAGGTCTGCATCCTTTTTGCGGGAAGCTGCAGTGCGGGGAAGGAACTCATTATATAGTATGGTACTCCATGGGTCGCGGAAGTCGGCTATCCAAGGCAGGCCAAATTGCTTTTTCAGCTTTAGCCCGATTAAATGGGTACTGTGTGGTGGGCCTGTGGTAATTACGGCAGCTATATTTTTCTCTTTAAGGATTTGTTTGGCTTCTTTAAAAGCAAATGGCACCCAACCAACGCGTGCATCGGGAATAAAGTAGTTGGCGCGGATATATTCGGCCATTTTCTGGAATGCTGTCTTTTCTTTTTTGCCTGTAACGGCTACCAAAGGGATTGATTTTCCTTTTTGCCCCTTAAAGAAGTTGTACAAGGCGAAGGGCTCCAGGGAAAATGTCTTGCGGACGTCAACCGTAGATGGGATCTCGTTTAGCAGGCTTTCGTCGAAAAAGGGATATGCTCCGTCTTTGGGGGCGATAACTGTCGGCAGGTATCCGTTGGCTGGTAGCAGCCTTGCAATCTTAAGTGGACGCTGAACACTAACACCACCTGCGGGTGGCCAGTAGTAAGAAATAAAAAGTATATGTTTTTGTTCCACCGAAGTTTATAGCTAAGGATATGGTATTTATCCTGTTACAAATTTAGGATGGAATAATTCTAATAAAAACACTTTGCTAACAGCATGGGAATAATATTCAAGACGCTTTGCTATTAGCAATCGCCATTAGAAGTTACCTTTACATAAAATAAAGGAGCAGTGCGAATAATAGGTATTACAGGTACATTGGGTGCAGGAAAGGGAACTATTGTGGATTACCTGGTGAAACACTACGGGTTCAAGCACTTTTCTGTAAGGGGCTACCTGACCAGTGTGATACTGGAGCGCCAGTTGCCTTTGAATCGCGATAGCATGGTAGAAGTGGCTAATGAGCTTCGTGCGCAGCACTCACCCAGCTTTATAGTTGAGGAATTGTACAAGCAAGCTGCAGAAGCCGGAACTGATAGCATAATAGAAAGTATAAGGACAGTGGGTGAGGTGGAATCGCTTCGAAAACTGGATGGGTTCAGGTTGCTGGCAGTGGATGCATCGCCGGAAGTGCGTTATAAAAGGGTGTTGAAAAGGAATTCGGAAACGGATAATATCAGCTTTGAAACATTTAAAGAGAATGAAGCCAGGGAAATGACCAATACTGATACCAATAAGCAGAACCTTGGTGGCTGTATAGCATTGTCGGACTATAAACTGAACAACAACACTTCTTTCGATAACCTTTTTGTGCAGATAGAAACAGCATTAAACAGCCTATATGAGCAACGATAGTAAGTATATACGCCCCACATGGGATGAGTATTTTATGGAGGTAATGGACGCTATAAGCAAGCGCGCTACCTGCGGGCGCGGCAGGAGCGGGTGTGTGATTGCAAGGGACCATCAGCTATTGGTAACAGGGTACGTTGGCTCCCCTATAGGATTGCCGCATTGTGATGAGGTAGGCCACCAGATGAAGAAAGTAGTGCATGAAGATGGAAGCGTAACTGAACACTGTGTGCGCACGGTACATGCCGAGCAGAATGCTATATGCCAAGCCGCCAGGAGGGGAGTAGCACTGGATAACGCTACACTATATTGTAGAATGACACCGTGCAGAACATGCGCTATGCTTATCATCAACTGTGGTATAAAGCGTGTGGTATGCGAACGCAAATACCATGCAGGTACCGAAAGCGAGGCTATGTTTTTGGAAGCAGGGATAAAGCTGGAGTACTTTATAGAAGAAGTACAGCAATACGAAACGGAGAAGAAGTAACTAATACTACTTAAATAGATAATAACAAAAGAGGCCGCTGATCAGCGGCCTCTTTTGTTATGTATGCTATTGGAAAGCAATTTTCATTTCTACCCTGCGGTTCTTTTGTCTGCCTGCAGGCGTTTTGTTATCAGCTATCGGGCGGCTTTCCCCGAAGCCGTCAGTAGCCAGCTTGCTGCCATCCACTCCTCGGCCTATCAGGTAGCGGCGTACGCTTTCGGCCCTTCTGCGGCTCAGGTCCAGGTTGAAATCATCGTTGCCAACATCATCTGTATGGCCTTCGATGTTCAATCCATAAGTAGATTTCTCTGAAAGTAGTTTGGCAAGGGCATTTAATGAAGGAAAGCTTACCTTTCTGATAACATCCTGTCCTGTTTCAAATTCCAGGCTTTCGAAAGCGTATTTAATTACCGCTTCTTCTTTCTTATCCAACTTAGGGCAACCTCGGTTGGTTTTCAAGCCAGGCACTTTAGGGCAATCATCGTCTTTGTCCAATACTCCGTCGCCATCGGTATCCCTATTAGGGCAGCCTTTATTATCTACTAAGCCGGGTTCTGTAGGGCAATCGTCTTCGTTGTCGTAAACGCCATCTCCATCGGAGTCAGGACATCCACGGTGTGCTTTGTCGCCGGGTACATCCGGGCAATCATCCTCCTTGTCTATCACGGTATCGTTATCTCTGTCAGGGCAGCCTTTCAATTCTATTTTTCCTGAATCTACAGGGCAGTCGTCTGATTTATCCTCTACGCCATCATTATCTGTATCAGGGCAACCATTGAACTGAGCATGACCTTTTACGTCTACACAAGAATCCACCATATCATATACTCCATCACCATCTTTATCAGGGCATCCCTGAGTTTCCCTTGGACCCCAGTTGTCCGGGCATTTGTCCAGATTATCTACTATGCTGTCGCCATCGCGGTCAGGGCATCCTTTGGTTTCCCATGTGCCTTTTACTTTTTTGCAATCATCCATTCTGTTAGAAACTTTGTCCTTATCGCGGTCGCGGTGGTTGCGTGCCAAGATTGGGATTTTAACTGCCACATGTATGTCGGCATTGCGCACATAACTTTTTGCAAACAAGCCCAAAAGATCCTGTGTGCCAATGATAACCGGACCTAAACGTACGGTAGCGCCTGCATTGAAATTGCCCTGTACATCGTAGCTAAGTGGCAGATAAAGGCCCAGGCAACGCCAATCGATATGCGGAGTAAGGGTGAAAGTGCTGATGTGCCTTACGCGGCCCTCTTTGCCAAGTGCAGGAGCTATGCTTGCCAAGGCATGCACACCGAAGAATGGAACCGGGTTGTAATCTGCCCATATATTGATGCGCATAGGCAGCCACATACCAAAGGTGCCTGTTGGGTTGCTGTTTATCCTGAAACCCAGACTGTCGGCAGCAAGTAAACGTATAGTATCACCTATACTCTTGTAACCCTCTACTGCGCTGAAGTCTTTTACATACCAGTCGCGCTTGTCGGCAGAAAAGTCGTAGCTGTATTTGCTGTTCTTGAATTTGATACGGCCTATATCGGTAATAGAGAAGCCCGCTTGTACAGTATACAGGCTTTTCTCCCTATCGTACCACCTCTGGTTATCCATTTCATATTGGTAATTGTCTTTTTTAGGGCGGTATTCGTAAACAAAGCTGATATCTGCTCCTACGGTAGGTTTGGCATCGCCAAAGTTCATTAACTCTTTCAGGTAGCCCGGGATATTGTCGGAAATAGACTGAGCGGAATCCTGGGCGAAGTATTCAACCGAGCTTGGGAGCTTGGGGCTCAGGTTAATTTTGGCGCGTGAATCATATATAGATATAGTGTCAAAATTCTGAAAGCGGTAGTCTACATCTTCTATAAAAGTATTGGTGGCCCAGATGCCTTGCAGGAGCTTAAGTGTTACACCGCCTTTCAGCATGTGCTTGTCTTTGTCCAGTATTACCTGCGAGTAAGTAATTCCGTAATCCACCCAGGTCATGTGCTGCAGGGCAAGGTCCCTTTGCTGAAGCTGGCGGTAATCGAATGCATCTATGGAATCGGCAACAGAACCGGCACCCCAGAATGCAATACGCGCAAGCTTTTGAGATATGTTATCTATATTGGTGACACTGTTTACATTGTAGGTTAATGCTATGGCATATTTATGCCTTTCCATTTTTTTGCCAAAGGTGAACATAAAGGAAAGTGGCCCTTGTATCTGGAAAGACTGGTAGACATTCTTTGGTTTGCCATTCAGGTTTTCCTTGAAGTTTACCTTTTGGGAATTGTCATTGGAAAACAGATCGGGATTGAAAAGTGCTTTCCTGGAGATGCCCAGGTAATTATTGCTCATGGTGGCGCCCATTCCAATGATGGTCATGTCAAATTTCAGGCGGTTATCTGCAATGGCAGGATTGAAGCCAACATTCGTAACACCGCCCCATTGGCTGGCGCGCAGACCCAGGAAATACTGCGCATGTATATGGTGTGTAAAGCTTAGAACAATATATGTCAGGAGTAAAATACGCTTCATGCAATAATATTTAACATCAAAGTAGGTCGTTTTTTAGGGATAAGACGGTTTTAAATATTCACACTTTACATTAGGTGTATTGTTTTGAGTTGCTTTGTATACAAGTGCTAACCGCATAATTTTGAGGACAATAGATTGAAAAATATCGCACATTTGGCATACGTTTGAAACATGAAATCATACTTATTGCCTCTTGGACTGTTGTTTGCCTGCTTTTCGTGCACAGAGCCACAAAAGAATAACCTGCCAATACCTGTTCAGGATACTGCAACAACAATACAGGAGATAATTCCCGAAGCGGAAAAAGCGGAAAGCAATCCATTGGCACCGGAAACTGTGATAGATACATTAAAACAAGCAGAGGTTAAACCCACGGCTCCTTCTACTGAAACCAAGGTGGAGGTAATTTCAATAGCAGGTAAATGGGAGTTGACTTTGCTGAATAAAGTAAAGCCGGACTCTATTCAGTATCCAAGGGCTACCCCGTTTCTGCAGATAGATGAAGCAGGAGGGAAATTTTCGGGCTCTTCGGGTTGTAACAGGATAGGCGGTACTTTGGTAAAAGGCGATGGTACAGTTCAACTATCCAAGATTATATCTACGCGTATGGCGTGCCGCGAATCGAATGAAACGACCTATATGAGCTTTTTGAACAGCGTGAGCAGCTATAAGGTAAAGGGCAATACGCTGATCTTGAAAGGAAACGAAGGCGAAGGGCAATTTAGATTGGTAGTGGACAAAAAATAAAATATCCTTAAACTCCAATACCCTGAAAATGAAAAAAGTTATTGTCTCAACAATTGTCATTTTTGTATTTGTATCGGGATGTTTGGTTTTTCTGAAATCAAAAGTACGTGAGAAGAGCTCTGATCAAATACAAATTGAGCAAATGCTTAAATCATTCTATACCGAGTATATTAAAGTAAATGCAGCGGAAAAGTTGGATTTGGTAAAAGGGGATTCTCTTAAAAGGAAGTATTGTACCAAGCAATTTTTGGATCGTATAAAGCAGGATACAGAACTGGATTATGATCCATTGGTAAATGCACAAGACTATAGTAATGATTGGCTAAATACTATGACTATAGAAAAGATAGATGGTAAGCATAATAACTATAAGGTGTGCTTCATTTATAACTATGACAATAGCCTGCACTGTGTTATTGTAAATGTGGTAAAGCAAAGTGGTGTCTGGAAAATTGATGGCACGAAAGAATAAGGGACTAAGCCAACATCACTTCCTTATTATACTTATTCCTGTATTCTATAGGTGACAGGCCGGTTACTTTGCGGAAGACGGTGCGGAATGCCTTGTTGTCGGTATAGTTTACATCGTACATTACCTCGTTTATGGTTTTACGGCTGCTTTCGAAGCTCTTTTTGGCCGCCTCTACTTTTACCCTTTGTATATATTCTGATATGGTGTTGCTGGTCGCTTTCTTGAAACGGCGCTCCAGGCTGCGGCGGCCAACGGATAGCAGTTCTGCCAGCTGGTCTACACTTATTTTCTCCTGAAAGTTAAGCTCTATGTACTCCTGTGCCTTCAGTATATCAGTATCATCGTGGTCCTTTTGCCCGCTGAATATAAGGAAGGGTGATTGGCTGTTGCGATCTATATCTATCATAAATCCCTTGGCCACCATAATGGCTATTTCCCTGCCGGAAAATTTTTCTACCAGGTATACCATCAGGTTCAGATAGGAGTAGGCACCGCCGCTGGTATATATGCCATCGTCTTCCGTCATTATCTTATTGTCTACCAGTTTAGCATCCGGGTATTGGCTGCGGAACTCATTTACAAAACGCCAGTGGGTAGCGCATTGCTTGCCTTTCAGCAAGCCTGTAGCTGCCAGAAAGAAAGTGCCAATGCACAAGCCTGCTACTTCGGCCCCATTGTTGTATTGCTCCACTATCCATGGTAGAAAAGCCTTGTTTAGTTCTATGGCCTGTTGCAAGTCGCCGTGCATGGCAGGTATTATTATCAGGTCGGTCTTTTTTACCTCACTTATCAGCGCATCGGGCGAAATGGTAAACAGCCCATTGCGCTGGCTGCTCTGTTTGGAGAGGCCAACAAACTGAAGTGTAAACAGCGGATCTAGTCCCATGCTGACCCTTATGCCATTTACCTCTGACAATATCTGGTGGCTGCCATCTATGTTGCTAAGGCTGCTATGCCCCATTGGAATCAGAATAGATATGTGCTTCATACTGCTAATATATAAAAAGGCATGTCGCAATCAACCCGCATATTGGCGCATTGGCACCCTAAAGTATATATGATAATATATTACATTTGCTGTATGAGAATTATAACGATCATTATCCGTGTTTTATTGGGTTTGGTATTATGCGCATCGGCCATCGTGGTGCTGTTTAACCTGGTGCCTGTACCCGATAACCTAAGTGCAGAGGTAAAATTGTTTAATGAAGGTATGGCGGCTTCGCGCTACCTAATGACGCTGATAAAAGTAACGGAACTGATATGTGGCATTGCATTTATAGTTGGCGTGTTTGTGCCACTGGCTACGGTGGTGATTTTTCCCATAACGCTGAACATACTTCTGTTCCACGCTTTCCTTTCGCCGGAAGGGTTGCCGGTGGCTATATTCCTGATAGCCGCCAATCTATACCTGGCTTATGTACACCGTGAGAAATACAAAACAGTATTTTCGCTGAGATAAGCCGCTACGGAAAAGATAAATATGACAAACTCTGTGCAGAAGAAGACCACAACACAATCTATATATAGTGTAATAAAGCAATCGCTGAACGGCGAGGAGCAGGATTTTACCCAAGGGAGCATACCCAAGGCTGTAGTGCTGCTGGCTATACCTATGATACTGGAGCTGAGTCTGGAGAGCGTGTTTGCTGTGGTAGATATGTTTTTTGTAAGTAAGCTGGGGCAGAATGCGATAGCTACAGTGGGACTTACGGAATCTGTTATCATGCTCGTGTACTCGGTAGCTATAGGGCTGAGCACTGCCGCAACGGCAATAGTAGCCCGGAGGATAGGGGAGAAGAACCCCGAGGATGGGGCAAGAGCCGGGGCGCAGGCTATTAACATAGCGATGGTGCTAACTATACTGATAAGCATAGTGGGCGTGGTATTTGCCGGAGAGATACTTGGGCTGATGGGTGCAAGCGCGGAAGTGATAGCGGACGGAGCGGTGTTTACACGCATTATGTTGGGAGGGAGCGTGAGCGTGATGCTGATATTCCTGATAAACGGGATTTTCCGTGGAGCGGGCGATGCCGCCATGGCTATGAAAAGCCTGTGGATAGCAAGCTTGCTGAATATTATACTCTGCCCCATATTTATTCACTATTTCGGATTGAAAGGGGCTGCCATAGCTACGGTGATCGGCAGGAGCAGTGGTGTGTTGTACCAGTGTTATCACTTGTTTGGTGGCAAAGGCATAGTGAAAATATATGCATCCTACTTTAAGCCAGATATGGAACTGATACGCTCGGTGATAGGTGTTGCCTGGCCGGCAACTTTCCAGTTCCTGATAGCCAGCGGCAGCTGGATATTCCTGACAAGGCTGGTAGCGGAAACCGGCGGAACAACTGCATCGGCAGGATACCAGATAGCTTTCCGGAACTTTGCCTTCTTTATGTTGCCTGCATGGGGGCTGAGCAATGCTGCGGCAACGCTGGTGGGGCAAAACCTGGGTGCCAAGCATATAGACCGTGCAGAGCAGAGCGTAATGATAACCTTGAAATACAATGTCATTTTTATGGCTTGTGTTATGGTGCTGTTCCTGTTTTGCTCACCATATATAATCGGGATTTTTACGCAGGAAAAGGCAGTGGCTGACTATGGTGTACAGGCTATGCGGATAGTTGGCTCCGGGTATATTTTTTACGGAATTGGCATGGTAATGAGCCAAGCGCTGAACGGGGCAGGTGATACGCGTACGCCTACCATCATTAATCTGGTGGGCTTCTGGCTTTTCCAGATTCCCCTGGCTTACCTGCTGGCCAAAGTGTTTGGGTTTAAATCAACCGGTGCCTTTATCGCTATACCTGTGGCTGAGTCGTTAATTGCATTTTTGTCGTGGTACTTTTTCCGCAAAGGAAAGTGGAAGACGATACAATTGTAGGTTGATAGGAGTATGATATTTGGGGGCAAAGATGCTTTTATTTAGGATTTTGCGCGCCCGTGTTTCAAGACGCGATAAATCGCGTCTCTACAAAGCTTTGGCATTGAATTTTATTAGATTCTGGAAAACAGTATGTATGATCAATATAATTCAACTTACACCAGTGAATGAGAAACCCGCATTTTTTAATTTGGATACTATCATTTCCATAAGGGATGCAAGTGAAGAGGGTAAAGATATAACAGCAATAAGGTTTGTGGGCGACCTGAACGAAACATTGTTCAAATTAAAGCTGGACAGGTTCCTGGAATTAAAAACTAACCGAATGGAACGTTTGGCGGATATACCGGATTGAATAATAGATGACATCCTGCATTAATCGAATGCGTCGATAGGTATTTATTTACTGTGAATATAATTCCCCTTTAAACAAGGTGTTTAACCAACCTCATAAACGGGAATGATTTTTTAAGTGGTGGTTAAATGGCGATGCTCTATCGTTTTTAACTATCAGATACAATGGAAAGCACTAAAGAAAGGATGGCTGCGGCTACACCAACAGGAAACCTGACATCGGGAGATAATTTACCATTTTGGTTTAAAGATAAGCCGCTTCTGGCCTTTGAAAAGCTGAGCCAGCCGATAGAAATAGATGTGCTAGTGATAGGCGGAGGGATAGCCGGATTGACAACTGCATATATACTGGCTAAGGAAGGGCTAAAGGTAGTGGTTGTGGAAGACGGGTTTATAGGCAGCGGAGAAACGGGCAGGACGACTGCTCACCTGACATGCGCGCTGGACGACAGGTTCTATGACCTGGAAAAAATATTTGATGAAGAAACAGCGCACCATGCTGCTGATAGCCACAAGGCGGCGATAGACCTGATAGAGCAAATAGTAACTGAACATAGTATTGATTGTGGTTTTAGAAGGGTGGATGGCTATTTGTTTCTGCACCCTACTGATAAACCCGAGAACCTGCAAAAGGAGTTTGAGGCAACAAAAAGAGCGGGAATAGATACAGTACTACTGAAACAGATACCACATATAAAAGGTGAGGAAGGTAAATCGTGCATACAATTTAGCAATCAGGGGCAATTCCACATCATGCATTATATGAAAGGCCTTGCCCAGGCATTTGAACACCTTGGCGGGAAGATATATACCCAGTCGCGCGCTGAAGAGATAACTAAAGAGGGAGCAAAAGTACATGGCCATGAAGTAAAGGCAAAGCATATAGTAGTAGCTACCAATACCCCTGTGAATGATTTTGTGACTATGCATACTAAGCAATGGCCATACAGGTCGTATGTGATAGGGGCAAAAATACCAAAGGGTACACTTCCGTATGCGCTATGGTGGGACAGTGGAGATGAAAGCTCGGAATGGCAAGCAAAACCATACCACTACTGCAGGTTGGAAGAATATGACGAAACGCACGATTTGCTGATAGTGGGAGGAGAAGATCACCGCACAGGGCAGGCAGATGATGAGGAAATACCTGAAGAGGACAGATACCTAAAGCTGGCGGCTTGGGCGCAGGCGCATTTTCCGGAGATGGGGAAAATAGAATTTGAATGGTCGGGTCAGGTGATGGAGCCGGTAGACTCGCTGGCATTTATCGGCAGAAATCCCGGTGATGAGAATGTCTATATTATAACAGGAGATTCTGGAAACGGGATGACGCACGGAACTTTGGGGGCGTTGATTATAAGGGATATAATACAGCAAAGGGAGAATCCATGGATAAAAGTGTATGACCCTGCTCGTATTACTTTGCATACCGCAGGTGACTATATACACGAAGTGGGGAATATGGTGGCCCAGATGA
>DLGO01000099.1:64491-66651 GCA_002482725.1 Bacteroidetes bacterium UBA7692
TGAAAATACAAAAGAAGTAAGCGAACTGAAGCCAGGGCAGGGAGCGATTATTGTTTACGGCCTTAAGAAGGTGGCGGTGTACAGGGATGATGCCAATCACTTACATACATATACAGCGCTATGCCCGCACATGGGTGCGGTGCTGCAATGGAATGGGGATGAGAAGTCGTTTGATTGCCCTATGCACGGCTCACGGTTTACCTGCCATGGTAAGCTGATAAACGGGCCTGCAGGCTCGGATTTGAAGACCGAAGCCAAGAATGGTAATAGTCATTAATAATTGCTAATAGGTTTGCTTTTTCGGTAGTCTGACCCTACATTTGTTTTAATAAATACAGTCAATAAACCGTTGGCTGTATTTTTAGTTTTAAAACCACGCATTATGTATATTCCAAATTCTTTTTCTAAGTTCTGTTGCTAAAAAAGCATCTGCCGTTGTATTCATTGCGGTTTGTAAAAGACACGAATTATTGATCGGAAATTCTACTAGTGGCAAATAATCAATTTTGAAGAAAAAGGCTGGTCAGTTTTTATACAGAAAAATAATCAAAATAAACTGAAGGCCCGATGCAAAGAATAATCAAAAGGAGGGTGGAAATGAATGATCAAAAATGGTAAAAGAACGTTATCAAATTTTGCCCGTATATGCTAGGGAAATAAATTGATATGAGTTGTTTGGGAATGATCAATTTTTAATGCAAAAGCCTAATCAATTTTTGTATTGAGGAATAATCAAAAATACATGATGCGGTATCATCAAAAATGGCAGAAGTAAGTGCTAAAAAAATAATCAAAAAACGTGTAGAGTGAATCATCAAAAATCGTAGATAGGAGGTTGTGAAATTTGATGGTATCTATTTGATTGACAGTTGTATATGTATTGTTTTGGAGTGGTCAATTTTGAGATAAAAAAGATGATCAATTTTTTGTGGTGAGGAATAGTCAAAAAATGGTTGATGCGGTATGATTAAAATGTACGAAGTAGCTATAAGGGAATCATCAAAAAAGTGGTGGAAAGAATAATCAAAAACTGCACATAGTAGGTTGTCAGTTTATTAGGAAAGGGATGGTCAATTTTAAAGGTAGACAATAATCAAAAATACGTAATGAGGAATAATCAAAAATGAATCTGTACAAGGCATAATAAATAATCAATAACAGGACTAACGAGATAAATCAAAAATGGGTTTCAATGAAGTGGCTAATGTCCTTTTATTTTGTAGTTATAAATGAGATAGATGGCTCAATGGAATTGTCATTTTTAAGTAAAATAAATTGATAAGAATATGTATGCGTAACCAGATAGGGTAACTTTAACCCATTACCGAAAACCATGTTTGGCTTAACACACCAATGAAGCTAGCACCTAACACCTTAACCACTATAACCCATGACACCAAAGTATATCTATTGGTTTGCCTATTTCAATACCAATGAGCCAAGTGTACGATACAGGGCAACCTACCCCCTGGAGCAACTGAAAGAGCAATATGGAATCGGATATTCCATAATTTATCCCGGATATGATGCGAAGACCTTACTAAGGTTTGTCCTGACTTACCTCGAAGTGCTGTTATTCAGAAGGAAGGATTCAATTATTGTTTTTCAGAAGATATGTTCCTTTGGCATTTATGCCAACGCTTTGAAACTGCTGCTCTTTTTCAGGCGCAGCAAAACGCTGTATGATATTGATGATGCCGAATATACCCGTATGAGGGCTGATACCATACACTATTTTATGAAGAATTGCGAGGCCTGTTCGGCAGGGAGTGCTTCTCTGATGGAGTATATCAGGCAGTTCAATCCCAATGTGATTTTCCTGACTTCACCGGTAATAGAGCATGATTTCCACAAAGGTGCTATAAACAGGGTATTTACTTTGGGTTGGATAGGATACTATGGCGCTCACCGCAGTAGCTTGATGAGGTTGCTTTTTCGAGCGCTGAAAAAGGTGGGCTTCCCCATAAAGTTAACGTTGCTGGGAGTGAAAAATGAGGACGAATTATTGGAGATACAACAATATTTTGCCTCCAACAGCGACATAGAAATATCTGCCCCACTAGGAATAGACTGGCTGGATGAGGATTCTATTTATGATAGGATAAGATTGTTCGATCTTGGGGTATCGCCCTTATTGGATAATGAGTTTAACCGGGGTAA
>DLGO01000099.1:66728-66994 GCA_002482725.1 Bacteroidetes bacterium UBA7692
GGGTGGGGGAGAATAGCCGTTTTTTTGGTTGATGGCAAGAACGGGTATTTGTGTGATACTGTGGATGACTTTTTGACTGCAATGGAATATGTGAAGGGGTTAAGCCCATCTGAATATAGAAGGTTAAGTATTAATGCTAAGGAAACCTTTGAGGAATTTAGCATTAATAATTATTGCTCTGTGTTATTGGAACACTATGCTGAGAAACAGGCTTTTTTTATAAATGAAAAAAGCCTTCCGGAATCCCGGAAGGCTTTAATTGGTGG
>DLGO01000128.1 GCA_002482725.1 Bacteroidetes bacterium UBA7692
TTTTATAGATGCTTTTCCTCCACCTGCTTTTATGGCTTTAGCCAGGGCTTCAAAATCGTATTTCCCTGGAAGTACGTGGTAAGTAAGTACAGCCGTAAGTTTGCCTTTGTTTTCAGGTTTCAGCAGTGTTTCTACAGTGCCGGTTGGCAGGTTTTCAAAAGCATCGTTGGTTGGTGCAAAAACTGTAAATGGCCCTTTGCCTTGTAGTGTTTCTACCAAACCTGCTGCTTTTACAGCCGCTACCAGTGTTGTGTGCGATTTAGAGTTTACGGCATTCTCTACAATATTCTTTTTAGGATACATTGCTTCGCCGCCAACGCTAA
Source organism: Bacteroidetes bacterium UBA7692 (assembly GCA_002482725.1). Classification (GTDB taxonomy): domain Bacteria; phylum Bacteroidota; class Bacteroidia; order Chitinophagales; family LD1; genus UBA7692. The sequence continues at coordinate 324 of DLGO01000128.1, forward strand.
CGGTACCATCCATTGTTTGTGCGTTGATTGATAAAAAAGATGCTGATGCAATAATTGCGCTTAATATTTTGCTTGTTATGTTTTTCATTTTTGAATTATTTATTTGAATACAGTTACGCAGTATGCATTGTGGTTGGATTTTTATTTCTTATTTTTCTTTTTTTCAAAAGCAATTAGTTGACAGTCGATAGCATATTGGCACTTAAACAATTTACCGATCGTATTCTTCCGTTAAGTGAGGAGGAGTGGAGCGCTTTTGCATCAATATGGCAACAAATAGATGCAAAGCGTAAAACTACTTTAACATTTGCAGGTGAAACCGAGAGGTACCTGTACTTTGTACTTGAAGGTGTACAAAGGGCATATTATACTAACAAGGATGGAGATAAGGAGGCTACCCTTGTATTCACATATCCCTATTCGTTTTCGGGTGTTGCGGATTCCTTTTTACTGCAAACACCATCCCGATATTATTTAGAAACCCTTACTACAAGCCGTTTCTTGCGTACTGATGCTTCACAGCTCAATGTTATAATGAACAGGTATAGGAATGTAGAGCGATTGATAAGGATTACAACGGAAATAACCTTGACAGGGGTTATTGAGAGGCAAATAGAGCTACAATGCTTTTCGGCAGAGGAGCGCTTTAGGGCTCTACTGAAGCGCAGCCCTCATGTATTGCAGCTAATACCTCATAAATATTTGGCATCCTATCTGGGTATGGACGCTACCACTTTTAGCAAGTTGCTGGGTAGTATCAAAATTGAATGAGAGTAAATCTTGGTTTTTACCAAGATTTATATGATTTGTATATATGATTTTTGCGGTTCAACTTTAAAGATAATGAGCAACTACAATTCGCAGAAACTGATAGCAGAACTTAAATCGCAGACCCTTCAGTACCTTAACCTCGCGGAAAAAGATTTTATGAATTTGTCACATGAGCAGTTTGCACAGCGACCTAAGCCTGGAGCCTGGAGTGCAAATGAGTGCCTGCAACATCTGAATAGCTATGGGAACTATTACTTGCCGGAAATCGAACAGGCTTTACAGTTTGCAATGGTAGAAGATGAACAGAAGGAGTTTAAATCCGGATGGTTAGGGGCGTATTTTACAAAAAGTATGCAACCTAAATCTGATGGCTCCCTGGCTTCTAGAATGAATAGCCCCAAAGCTCACATTCCTCTTGGGATACTGGATACCAGAGAGGTAATAGACACATTTATAGCGCAACAAAAACGCATGTTAGCATTGCTGGAAAAAGCATCAAAAGTGGATATGAACAAAGTACGTGTACCCATATCCATAGCTCGGTTTATACGGCTAAAGCTTGGTGATGTGTTTATGTTTATAGTAGCGCACAATCACAGGCATATACTGCAGGCACAGCGTGCTGTAAACTTGAAATAATGTTTACTTACCTGCCAGTTTCCTTTTATTGTAAATGCTGTTTACAATAAGAAAACCTATAGTGCCAACTACAAACATTACCAGGGATATGATTTCTGCTTGTTTTAGCTGAAAGCCCAGTACATTGAATAGATTTCTACCTGATANNATCGATGGTAAAACGCTGAATTCCGTTCATGGCTACAAATAGCAGGAAAATAACACCTGGTTTGCGCATGAAGCGATCTCTTAGCGCAAGCAGTATCAGGCAAATAGCCGTGCACATCGCCAACTCGTATAATGGAGTAGGGAAAACTGCGGGGATTAATTGATTGCAATGGTCGCCAATACACCCCGGAATAGGAACACCTTCGTTTATAATATTATGCGCATAATTATTCCTCCAAAGAAATTCAGGAATAAAACCTGGCTTGTCCAGTGTATTTACTATGCCCCAGTCTCCATCGCCGCTTACGTGACAGCCTAATCGGCCAATACCGTTTGCCAAAATGTATGTTGGTGCAACGCTATCGAACAACAGTAGCATAGATATTTTTTTGAAGTATGCATAAATACCAAAACCGATTCCTGCAAATATCAATCCGCCTAAAACGGAAAGTCCGCTGAACATAGAACCTATAGGATCCTGCATAAAGTTTACATAGTCCTCAGGATTTTCAAGGTAATTGAAAAAATTGGCACCTGTAACACCAAGTATTGCAGCTATTACCACTAGATCTCCTACCTGGTCGCTGGCATATACTTTGATGATTTCTTCTCTCGGAGTAGGTAATTGTTGTTTTTTTGCAAGGTAGTATTGATATCCGGCAAGTGCTATTGCTCCTATAATACCACCGATAATATTGCCTTGAAGAGAAAAAATATAGTTTTGAGGATTGCTACCAAATGCCGCTGTACTTTGAAAAACGCCACCAACTTTTAATCCTACAAAAAAACCAACCAATGCGAAACCTGCCAGTTCTATAAAGTTAGGTGGTAAGCCAATGGTTACTTTTTTCTCCTTGTAGCCCATAAGGCCAACAGCTTCGCGGCGCTTCATTTCTTTGGTTGCGAGCCATGCAGCTACCAAAAAGCCACAGGCTACGAAAAAGCCATAGCTGTATATAGGTAGAAATCGTAAGTCAATACTGGAAACTTCGTATAGCCAATCGGTAATTTTAGGGTAGCAGCGCAGCAATAACATGAAGGTATGTTTGTTGTTTAGTTTAGTCGGAAACAGAATGGTAGATTTTTCTATCTACCGTTTAAATAGTAACACTTTCGGGTATACTACATTCCATTACACCCTGCGAAGAAACATTTTTCAACTGAACAGTTTGAATATTGTTTATCAAATCTTCGTTAAAAGGGGTGCTGACTTTGATATAATTGTCTGTAAATCCGTACATTAAGCCATTGTCATTCTCTGCTTCCCATAATGCACTGCGTGTGGTTTGCTCATATTGCAGGTAAAATTCATGTTTCTTTTTTTCTGAAAGAATACGTAGCATTTTGTTTCGCTCCTTGCGAATCTCCATGGGCACAAAACCTTCGATTTTGAGCGCACGCGTGTTTGCTCTCTCAGAGTAGGTGAATACATGAAGGTAGCTTATATCCAGGTTTTTCAGGAAGTTGTAGGTTTCTAAAAAGTCTTCATCTGTTTCTGCAGGGAAACCTACAATAACATCAACTCCGATACAACAATGCGGCATTACCTGCTTTATATGGGCGATGCGTTCAGCATACAAACTTGTCAGGTACTTGCGTCGCATCAACTTTAGAATTCTGTCGCTGCCACTTTGCAGTGGTATGTGAAAATGCGGCATGAACTTAGCAGAACCTGCTACAAAATCTATGATCTCATCGGAAAGGAGATTAGGTTCTATGGAAGATATCCGGAATCTGGGAACCTCAATATCTGCATCCAGTTTTTTTATCAGGTCTATAAAGTGTTCATCAGTATGGCGCACACCATCAGGTGTTTTGCCATAGTCCCCGATATTAACGCCAGTAAGTACTATTTCCTTTACACCTGTTTTTGCTACCTCGGCTGCCACTTCTGCAGTTTTGCCGATAGGGTTACTACGACTGGCACCTCTGGCAAGGGGAATAGTACAAAATGTGCAGAAGTAGTCGCAACCATCCTGCACTTTAAGGAATGCCCGGGTGCGTTCACCAAAACTATAGGCATCTGAGTAAAACTGAACATCATCTATCTCGCCACTGATAACCAAGGGCGCTTCCTGCTCCTCTAACTTATACAAGTGCTCATGTAACTTGAATTTTTCATTGGCACCCAAAACCATGCTTACTCCTGGTATAGCTGCTATTTCCTGTGGCTTAAGTTGTGCGTAGCAACCTATAATTATAACTTTAGCATCAGGATTTGTTCTAAGCGCATTTTTTACAATGCGCTTAGTTTCCTTATCTGCGTTTTCGGTAACAGAACAGGTGTTGATTACATAAAAATCAGCTGGTTCGCTATACTCAACTTTCAGGAAGCCATTGTCGGTAAGAGTTCGTGCAATAGCGGAGGTCTCGGAATAATTTAACTTACAACCGAGGGTATGGAATGCTACTTTACGAGAATAATTCATGCTGCAAAAATAAGATTATGCGGGTTTAGTTGGAAATAATAATTGATAAGCAGTTCGGTTCAATGGAATCAGAGTTTGATTATCCATTCATATTTTTACTTTCGGAATGGGATTTACCCGATTTTAACTACTGTAAACGCACTTTTACAAACTAATGCCGAACAATATATCCAAAGCAGCATTGGTAATCTGTTATTTAGTAATGACCTATACTGCTTTTTTCTTTTATCCAAAATGGGAGCAGTCTGGTACAGAAGCTACCATCAGCTGGGATGCATCCGGATATTATATGTACCTGCCGGCTATATTTATTTATAAAGATATAAAGTATTGCAATTTTCAGGATGTAGTTAAGAGGTATAATCCAGGCCCTGGTTTTCAGCAGGCGTTCATACATGAAGCTTCAGGAAATTATGTAATGAAATATTCTGCAGGGCAAGCTGTAGTAATGGCTCCATTTTTCTTTGCCGGGCATCTTTGGGCTAAAGCTTCAGCAAATTATCCGGCAGATGGCTTCTCCTATCCCTATCAGTTTAGTATTGGTTTTGGCATGTTCCTGTACGCACTTGCAGGTCTTTTTTTTCTTAGGAAAGTATTGCTGGAGTATTTTCGGGATAGTAGCGTGGCTATTTTACTTATTGGTTATGCAGTGGGTAGTAATTACCTTAATTATTCTTCTGTAGATCAGGCAATGACTCATAGTAGCTTATTTACTATATATGCACTGCTTATTTATTTAACTATTAAGTTTCATAAGGCTCCTACGTATTGGTTGGCGATTATTATCGGAAGCCTGTGTGGTTTATCAGCACTTATTAGGCCTACGGATGTTATAGCAGTATTAATTCCAATTTGCTGGAATGTCTCAAACATGAAAGACGCAAGGTCGAAAATCCTATTCGTGAAGCATAATGCACTAAAATTTTTGTTGCTTTTCATTTTCATGGGCGTGATTGGAGCGATACAGCTGGTTTACTGGAAGTATGTATCGGGCGATTGGATTGTATATAGTTATCAAGAGCAGGGATTTAGTTGGTTGCACCCGCATATCTACAATTATACCCTTAGCTATAAATGTGGATGGCTGAGGTATTGCCCTATAATGTTTTTCCCTTTAATAGGTTTATGGCTGTATGCGAAGAATGGAGTACACAAATTAGCTATTATACTTTTTACGCTATTAAACTTTTATATAGTTACCGCGTGGGATATTTGGGATTATGGTGGTACGGCAGGCAGGGCAATGGTACAGGCATATCCGGTATTGGCATTCCCTTTTGCGTTGCTAATTGAGATTGCAAACAAGAAAAAGTGGCTTATGGGCCTGTTTTATCCTGTATTCATTCTGTTCATTTATATTAATATTTGGTGGACCTGGAATGCGCATAAGGCAGGGGTGCAAGTAATGGATGTAACGAGGCAGTACTATTGGAAAAAAATTGGAAGGTGGAGTGTCAATGAATCTGATATTAAATTGTTGGATAACAAATATTCCTATGAAGGGGGAATAAAGAAGTTCGTCACTATTTACAGCAATAATTTTGATACAGATAGTTCTGTGAATTTGGAAAAAAGTAATAATGGAGGAAGAATTAAAATTGATAAGGAATTACAATACTCGCAACAATATTTTGTACGCAAACCTTTTACGGTGAATAAATGGATAAGGGTTTCTGCAGATTTCTATTGCGTGAACAAGGAATGGGAGGTATGGAGGATGGCCCAGTTTATGGTTAAGTTTTACAAAGATGAGCAGGATGTTCAAAGTAACTTCATAAGAGTTAACCGTTTTATTGGTGATCTAGAAACCAAAAAGATATTTATAGATGCTATAGTACCTACAAAAGATTGGAACAGAATGAGTATACAATTTTGGAATGCTGAAAGTGATAAGGAATTACTTATAGATAATCTTGAAGTTATAACTTTTGAAGAGCAATAGCTTTAAAATATAACCGTTAGCTATATTCACCTGACATTTTAAATAAATTCGCAGCATGCGTTATTTACATTTTTTGTTTTTGATGATTGTGATAGCCACGATGACATCCTGTAAAATATCATCACCTGCTTATCGCAGGGTAGAAAATTTCAGATTTGAGCGTGACGGTACTATAGGATTTACAGTAGTGGCGGATGCTGTATTTTACAACCCAAACAGGCTACGTTTTTCTGTTGAAGGGGTAAGCGCCAAGACATTGCTAAATGATAAGCAGGTTGCTGAAATTGGAGAGCCGTTGCCTATAAAAATACGAGGTAAATCAGAGTTTAAAATTCCATTGAAATTGTCATTTAAAGGCGATGGGAATTTCATGAGCACTGTAGGCGCTTTTTTGACTATGGTAAAGAATAAAGAAGTAACCCTTTCTTTACAAGGAAACGTAAAGGTAAAGGCCTATTGTGTTTTTAAACGGGAACTGCCTTTCTCGTATAGCAAAATGATTCCTTTGAGCATACTGAAATAATAGCGCCATCACTTTTCATATTATGAGGTTTAGTATTAACTTCGGTTAAAATTTTTGCAGATTATGAATTTCTTAAAATACTTTTCTGCCTTCCTGAGCATGGTTGCCATATTTATATCAATGACTGCCGGCGGTATATGGACCTTCTTTGCTGTATTTTATTCGTTTTTCCTGATTCCGTTCCTGGAGTTGTTCATTTCGGGTTCAGAAGAAAACTATAGTAAGATAGAAGAAGAAGTGCTAAAAAAGGATATCAAGTATGATTTGCTGGTATGGGCTGTTGTACCATTACAGCTTATTATCATGGGCTTTTTTTTGCATAGGGTTTCGCAGCCTGACCTTAAAACCTATGAGTTGGTGGGGTTGATCTTATCTTTTGGAATTTCGTGTGGTGTATTTGGCATAAATGTAGCACATGAGCTTGGGCACCGCAGTACAAAGCATGAGCAGTTAATGTCCAAGATACTTTTGATGACATCATTGTATATGCATTTTTTCATTGAGCACAATAGAGGGCACCATAAGAATGTTAGTACAGATGAAGATCCTGCCTCGTCACGCCGTGGAGAGTGGCTATATGCTTTTTGGTTTCGCTCGGTAAAGGATAGCTGGTTGTCGGCATGGCATCTGGAGAGCGAACGGCTGAAGAAAGCTAATCAGAATTTCTGGTCGCTGAATAATGAAATGCTTGTTTACCAGATTATCCAATTGAGCTTACTTGGTGCCATATGGATATTTTTTAGCTGGCAGGTGATGTTGTATTTTCTAGCTTCTGCAACAGGAGGATTCCTCTTGTTGGAAACTGTAAATTACATAGAGCATTATGGGCTGCGCAGAAAAATGATAGATGGAGCTTTTTATGAAAAAGTGTTGCCTATTCACTCATGGAACAGTAATCACCCGGTAGGGCGATTAGTGCTATTTGAATTAACCAGGCACAGCGACCATCATTATATGGCTTCGCGCAAATACCAGGTTCTTCGACACTTTGACGATGCGCCACAAATGCCAACGGGCTATCCCGGAATGATGGTATTGGCAACTTTGCCACCGCTTTGGTTTAAGGTAATGCACAGACATATAGATAAGTATAAAGAGTCAAAGGGCGGCGCAGCATTGGCATAGAAACAGAGGTTAAACAAGGCATAGAGAATGAAATACCTGAATAAGGACTTCTTCAAATTTTTTGAAGAGCTTGAAGACAATAATAATAAGGAATGGTTTGATGTAAACCGTAGCAGATATGAAAATGATGTGAAGGTGCCATTCCGCGCTCTGGTCCAGGCGATAACTGATAGACTGGTAGCTGATATTCCTGAAATAAACAGGGAAGTTCCCAAGGCAGTTTTTCGCATCAACAGAGATATTCGTTTTTCGAAAGATAAGACACCATATAAAAACCATGCATCGGCTGTATTTGCAAGAAAAGGAACGAAGGATGAGGAGTACCCTGCGCTTTATCTACACATAGGCAGCAAAGAAAAGTTTATGGGGGGTGGGGCATATATGACTACCAAGGAAACGCTTCAAAAAATAAGACAGGAGATATACTATAATCCTGATGAGTTTAAGAAGCTAATAAATTCAAAAGAGTTCAAGGGGTTGTATGGTGCGATACAAGGTGATAAGAATAAAGTGTTGGCTCCTGACTATAAGGAGTTTACAGCGGAGCAGCCTCTTATCGCCAATAAGGCGTTTTTCTATACTACACCACTAACACAAAAGGATGTGTTGGCTGATGGATTTGATGAATTGGTATATAAGCAGTTTAAACCGGGCATTAAGTTCAATCAATTCTTATGGAGAGCGATAAATGGATAAAAGGAAGCAGAACTACTTATGAGATTACTGATAGTGGTACCCGAGCTTAGGCTCATTGAACCCTTTATCCGGCATTACAAAACAGCATTACAAGTTGATGAAGCGTTAACTTACTTGTACCATACAAAGATTTTGCATCATGACATAGATGTAATGGAGTCGGGAAGTGGGGTGTTTCAGTTGGTTTATAAATTGACCAAAGTATTTGGGCTCGGCAAATACCATTTGGCACTTAAGCTAAATACGGGAGTAGCTTATAAGGAAAAACATTCATTAGGAGATGTACTGAACATAATAAATGAGAAGCCAGGGGATTATGGAAGCTATGAAGATGGTATGTGGAAGGATTTATACGAACATAACTTATTAAACCAAAGTGAGACACCACATGTGCGAGGTAGTTTTGTAAATATGACCAACGCCTATCTTAATATATTTCTGCCATTCAGAAAGGTTTTAGGCATATCGGTCAACAATTTCCGGGATAAAGACGGGTATGCCATCAAGCGTGAAAAGTATAATGCGGATTGCGAAACAACAGATGGAGTAGGGTTTTCTTATGTATGTTTATACGAGAAACAGCTTTTTTATCACTTATGTGTAGTGGAAAGGAATATGGAGACGGGGGCGGAAAATAGTTCGCTTGCTGCACAGAATTTGAATGAAGTATTAGTAGATTTGTTACAAAAATTATAGATAGTGGAAACAGCAACGATACATACCCATCCCGATGTAATTAGATACAGGGAAAACGGAGCTAAAACAAAGGCTGCCTTTTTGAAAGGGATGACAAATCCGTTTCTGTATCGCTTTTTTTTGTTGCAGGCATTGCCAATGGGTTTGTTTGCCGGATTACGGGTTAAGGTATTAACTGAGGAAAGAAGCGAGATAACAGTTCCCTATAAATGGCTAAACAAGAATCCTTTTCAAAGTACTTATTTTGCTGTGCTCGCGATGGCTGCAGAGATGAGCAGTGGAATTATCAGCATGTTGCATGCATATAAATCTAATCCATCAGTTGCTGTGCTGGTAACCGGAATTGAGGCTGATTTTGTTAAAAAAGCTACTGGGTTAACCACATTTACCTGTGAGGAAGGATTAAAACTAAAAACTGCGATAGAAACAGCAATAGCAACAGGAGAAGGGCAAACGTGCACTACAGAATCCATAGGCAGGTCTAAGGATGGAACTGTTGAAGCCAGATTCAGGGTAACATGGAGTTTTAAGAGAAGAAAATAGTGTGTATTGTTTTGGGAACAGTGAACAAGTTATCACGAATATCCGTATAACATTTTTTTACATTTTTGGTTTTTATGGTATAAATTCGGTAGTACAAAATCTATACTAATGGTTGAAAGTTTTACCAGTCCCTATAACTTTTTATTAGTAGATGACAACCCTGCAGAGATCCGATTGATGCAGGAAGCAATAAAAGATGCTGAATTGGAAGATTTGGTCACACTTCATTTTGCTTATGACGGAGAGGAAGCCTGTGAATTTATGCGTACAGCAAAAGTAATAGGCTCGAAAGTAGATATGATACTACTGGACCTGAACATGCCTAAGTTGACAGGTAAAGATGTTTTAAGCTATGTAAAAGGTGACGAAGGATTAATGGATACTCCTGTATTTGTCATCACCAACTCCGACTACAGGCGCGATATGATAGATTGTTACAACCTGAGAGCTGATGGATACCTGCAGAAGCCATCAGAGTTCAGTAAGCTAGTAGATTTTTTCAGCGCAGTAAAGCAATCTATACTGGTCAGAAATAAGTTATCCGTCTTTTGGATAGAGAAGACATACGAAGAATATAAGCTAGTGCCAAGTGCATAAAAGCCCATAAAAGAAAAGCCCTTTTACGGGCTTTTTTGTTTTATGGAAGATTAGGTTTTTAGTCCGGGTATTTGCTTTCAAATTGCGCAAAGGTTTTGGCTATGATCTTTATGCATTTGTCCAATTCTTTTTTGTTAATGACAAGAGGCGGCGCAAAGCGTATGATATAGTCATGCGTTGGTTTTGCCAGAAGGCCGTTTTCCATTAGCATGAGGCAGAAGTTCCAGGCTGCATCCTTTTTATCAGTATTGAATACTATGGCGTTCAATAATCCTTTGCCCCTTACTTCTTTGATTAGTTTACTATCTATTTTTGCTATTTCCTGACGGAAATATTTACCCAGGAAAAAGGCATTGTCTACCAGGTGTTCATCTTTGATAACCTGTAGGGCTGTCATAGCTACCGCACAGGCTAATGGATTACCACCATAGGTGCTACCGTGCTCTCCTGGTTTTATGGTAAGCATTATTTCATCGTTTGCCAATACTGCAGACACAGGTAATACACCACCGCTCAATGCTTTGCCTAAAATAAGGATGTCAGGTTTCACATCATCATAATCGCAACACAACATTTTTCCCGTGCGGGCAAGTCCTGTTTGTACCTCATCTGCTATAAACAGTACATTATTTTCTTTGCAGAGTTCATAAGCCTTACGAAGATAGCCTTCATCGGGCACTACAACACCTGCTTCGCCTTGTATAGGCTCAATCATAAATGCGCAAACATTTTCGTCTTTTAGTGCTAGGGCCAATGCCTCCAGATTGTTGTAAGGCACTAAATCGAAACCCGGCATAAAAGGGCCAAAGCCTTCGTAGCTGCTTGGGTCAGTAGAGGAGGAGATGGCGCTCATAGTCCTGCCCCAAAAGTTACCTTCCGCAAAAATTACTTTTGCTGCGTTTTCTTTTATTCCTTTTACCTTATAACCCCAGCGGCGGGCAAGCTTAATCGCTGTTTCGCCACCCTCTACACCTGTGTTCATGGGTAGTACCTTATCATAACCAAAGTACTCAGTTATGTATTTCTCATATTCTCCTAAAATATTGTTGTGAAATGCTCTTGAAGTGAGTGTCAGCTTTTGAGCCTGCTCAACGAGTGTTTTAAGGATTAGCTGGTGGCAATGGCCTTGGTTTACTGCGCTGTAGGCTGAAAGGAAGTCATAATACTTTTTGCCTTCCACATCCCAAAGCTCAACTCCTTTTCCTTTTTCAAGCACTACGGGAAGCGGGTGGTAGTTGTGTGCGCCATATTTATCTTCCAGCGCTATCAGGTACTCTGCTTTCGAAATTTCAGTGTCTGTTTCTATCATATATACTTATTGTTGGTAAATGTAGAAATTGATTACATAAGAAATACGAAATTTTAGAGACAATTGTTAGTTAACTAATCATGGATAATACCAAAGGCAGATGCAATTTGACAGGCAATAGTTGCAAACAGCATTTGCACTGCCGGGAATTATGGAAACCCGTAAAATAATTATTGTATAAAATCACATTATTACAATTCAAGATTTTATATTCGTAGCCCTACTAAATTTTCGTTGATACATGAATGGACGCTCTACCTACTCCCGTAATAATTCCGCACAGAATAAGCAGATGCATTATTCTCCCAATCTTTTAAGTACCATCAATAATGCTATAGACAACTGTAAGCTTGCCACTATAGAACATGAGAGCCGTGAAAAAGGTATCACTGTTCGTGAGATAGAGCCTATGGCCTTGGTATATAAAGACAGGAAACGCAGTCTTGTGGGATGGTGTCGATTGCGCAATGATTACAGGTCGTTCAGGTTGGATAGATTGAATGGTATCAAGTTATCCAGTGAAGATTTTTTCCGTCGTCAGGATTTTAAACTTGAAGATTTCCAGGATGATCCATCTATAGAGCAGGATCACGAAGAGGTGGAAGAAAGTGAAGATTAAAGTTTAACTGTTATAAAAAGAAAGGCCGGAATCAATTGATTCCGGCCTTTCTTTTTATGTGGAGATTTGAAGATTAGTCTTTCTTTACCTCAACGGTACCTTTCATGTAAATCATTTCTGTTCTTTTAGCTGTGTTCATCATCAGCGTGATAGATTTCTCCTGTTTACCTTCTTTACCGGCAGAGTTGAATTTTACCCTTATGGTATCTGTAACACCCGGAGCTATAGGTTCTTTAGGATACTCAGGAACTGTGCAGCCACAGCTACCGAAAGCACTGGCGATAATCAGGTTTTTGTCACCTACGTTTTTGAATGGGAACAGGTGGACAACAGTATCGCCTTGTTTTATTGTTCCGAATTCGTAAGTAATCTCAGGAAACTCTACTCTGGTGCTATCTTTCAACATGGCAGGAGTAAGTCCACCTAAATCTCCTTTACCTTTTTTTCTGCAAGATTCTGTTGCAAGTAATGTGGTAAGGGCTAATATGATCGTTAAGATTTTATTCATAACGCAAATAAAACAGGTTGGCGCATTTTTTACTAATGTATTTCCCGTTTTTTGTAAAAAGTTAAGTAAAGAGTGGATAAGTATTATGGTTGTCGGGTGCTGGCCCGGTATATCGGGAATCAATATGTATTTGGTGTGCATTAAAATCAGGTTTTGATTGTGCAATTCACCTTTATTTCGCCCATTCAATTTCGAGTATGTTTCAAAAGAAAATAATGCTGCTGGGCAGCGGAGAGCTGGGAAAGGAATTTGTGATAGCTGCAAAGAGACTGGGACAGTATGTGATAGCGGTGGATAGCTACAACGATGCACCAGCGCAGCAGGTCGCAGACGCGCGCGAGGTAATAAATATGCTGGACGGTAATGCCCTGGATGCAATAGTAGCAAAGCATAAGCCGGATATAATAGTACCAGAGATAGAAGCTATACGCACGGAAAGGTTTTATGATTATGAATATCAGGGTATACAGGTAGTGCCAAGCGCCAGGGCGGCCAACTTTACGATGAATAGGAAGGCAATACGCGATCTGGCTGCTAAGGAGCTAGGTCTGAGAACGGCTAACTACAGATATGCCACCTCTTATGAGGAGCTAAGCAAAGCTGTAGCCGAGGTAGGGATACCATGTGTGGTAAAGCCACTTATGAGCTCATCAGGGAAAGGGCAAAGCACTATAAAGTCGGATACGGAAATTGAGAAAGCATGGAACTACTCGCAGGAAGGCAAGCGCGGTGATATAGCCGAAGTTATTGTTGAGGCATTTGTCAATTTTGAATCAGAGATAACCTTGCTCACGGTAACTCAAAAGGAAGGAGAAACGCTTTTTTGTGCACCGATAGGCCACCGGCAGGAGAGGGGCGACTATCAGGAAAGCTGGCAGCCTGCTAACATAACAGATGCTCACTTGAAAGAGGCTCAGGAGATAGCGGCTAAAGTGACCGAAGCCCTGACGGGGGCAGGAATATGGGGAGTTGAATTCTTTTTGGCAAAGGATGGTGTTTACTTTAGCGAACTATCGCCAAGGCCACATGATACAGGTATGGTGACACTAGCAGGTACGCAGAACCTGAATGAATTTGAATTGCATGCAAGGGCAGTATTGGGCCTACCAATAGCAGAAATAGAATTGCTGAAAGTGGGAGCAAGTGTGGTGGTCCTTGCCACCCAAAGTGGAACAAATCCAACCTATACCGGAATTGATACTGTACTGAAAGAGGTGAAAACGGATGTAAAGGTATTTGGCAAGCCAACAACAAGACCTTACAGGCGTATGGCTGTAGTATTGACAAATGGCGAAATTGGCAGTGATGTGGATGCAATTAAAGCCAAGGCCATTCGTCTTGCAAAGGAAATAGCTGTGATAAACGGCGAATAGAATAAATAAGTAAAAAGTGGTGAATAAGCGATTAGGTTTTGGTGAGATAAAAGATGCCTTGCGCATCTACAGGTTTATACTTCCGTATAAGTGGCAGTTTATTTGGGGGTTGGTGTGTCTGGTAATATCTACTTCTGTGGTGGCCATTCTTCCCGCAGGGTTTCGTCAGCTAGTGGATGGCGCCAATAGCAAAACTATGAGCACAGAGATGCTAAGGCAACTTGGTTTCATGCTGGGAGGCGTGCTTTTGGTACAGGCATTTTTCTCTTACTTCAGGATATACCTTTTTGAGATTGTGAGCCAGAAGGCAATGAGCGATATAAGGGCAACACTTTATGAGAAGATTATTACACTGCCTATTTCTTTCTATGAGAATAACAGGGTAGGTGACCTGACCTCGAGGATAACCAGCGACATATCGCAACTGCAGGAATCGTTATCTACCAATCTGGCAATGTTTGTAAGGCAACTTGTGCTGCCTGTTGTCTGTATTCCATTCCTGTTTACTATTTCTGTGAAACTCACTTGCCTTATGCTGATAACTTTACCACTAATGATATTGAGCGCAGTAATACTTGGCCGCTTTATCAGGAAGCTATCGCGAAGAAGCCAGGATGCGCTTGCGGTGGCCAATACCATAGTAGAGGAGACATTCCACTCGGGTGATGTAGTGAAGGCATATACCAATGAAGCATACGAAAAGAAACGCTATACAAATTCTATTGCAAATGTGGTAGACATATCACTGTATGCGGCCAAGTTTAGGGCGGGCTTTGTATCTTTCATAATAATAGCGATGATGGGTAGCCTGGTGCTGATAGTTTGGTATGGTTTGTATTTGGTGTCTTTGCCTGAAGGTTCAGGTGGATATATCTCTATGGGACAGTTGATTGAGTTTATATTCTTTACTGCATTTATAGGTGGTTCATTGGCAGGTCTAAGCGAAAGCTATGCGGTGATACAAAAAACAGTGGGTGCAAGTGAACGTATTAATGAAATACTGGGAGAGGAAAGCGAGGTGAAAATTGAGGATATGGATTTGTATGAGCCGGTGCTTGGTGCTGTTAGTTTTGAGAACGTAGGATTTTCTTATCCTACCCGTAAGGATATGACTGTGCTCAATGGCCTATCTTTTTCTGCAAAGGAAGGTGAGAAGATAGCCCTGGTAGGACCTAGTGGTTCTGGGAAGAGTACTATTATAAAATTGATCAGTGGATTCTATAAACCAGATAGCGGGACGATTTATATAGATGGTAAACCACTAAATGAGTATAACATAACTGCCCTTCGAAAAAATATAGGCGTAGTACCTCAGGATACGATTTTGTTTGGTGGTACCATCAGGGATAACATAGCCTATGGTAAAACAGGTGCTACTGAAAATGAAATAAGGGATGCTGCAAGAAAGGCAAACGCACTGCAGTTTATAGATTCATTTCCGGAGGGATTAGATACCTTGGTGGGTGAGCGCGGAGTGAAGCTTAGCGGTGGACAGAAGCAGCGGATAGCTATAGCGCGGGCGATATTGCGCGACCCTAAAATTTTGATACTGGATGAAGCCACGACTGCGTTGGATTCTGAATCGGAGAAATTGGTAAAGGATGCGCTGAATGAACTGATGAAAGGTCGTACGAGCTTTATAATAGCGCATAGGCTATCGACTATACGCGAAGCAGATACCATAATGGTTATCAGCAAAGGGAAGATAGTAGAGCAGGGAAACCATACGGAGCTATCTGCACTGAATGATGGAGTGTACAGCAAACTGCTAAAACTGCAATACGAATTGGAGTAGCCGCTAAACTATTACCATAGCGTATATGGTGTAATGCTAAGGTTTGAGTTGTAATACTTTTCAGTTCCGGTTACTTCTTCTCCAATCCAATCAGGGAGTTCAAAGGTTTCATCTTCGTCCTGTAGTTCTATTTCTGCTACAATCAAACCTTGGTTCAATCCTTCGAATACATCTACCTCCCAAAGTTTGCCGGCATGTTCAATTTTGTAACGGATTTTTGCCAGTTCATTTGTTGTGAATCCGTTTAGCAATGCTGTAGCATCAGTTTGTGGTATGGCGTATTCAAACTCTTGCCTTGTTGCACCTTTGGATATCCCTTTAATTGTAAGGAACGCTTTATCTTCTGTCAGCCTTATACGGATGGTTTTTTCAGGAGTGGTAAGCATGTACCCCTGTCTGTAATAGTTTCCGTCTGGCTTTTCCAGGGCTGCCCATTTATCTGCTTTTACCAGAAATTTTCTTTCTATTTCTATACCCATATGAATGTTTTACCAGGATTTGAATACATCGTAACTGAAGCGCAGCAAGGTAAGCATAACTACGATGAGGAAGAATATCCGGATGAAGCCATTTCCTTTGTTAATCGCTAAACGGGCTCCTATAAATCCGCCCGCTGCATTGCAGGCTGCCATGGGTAGTGCTATGGCCCAGATTATTTTACCCTTCAGCAAAAAAAGGCAGATGGAACCAAAATTAGTGGATAGATTGATGAGCTTGGCATGTGCAGAAGCCCTTAGAAAATCCATACCCAATAATGTGATGAATGCCAGTACCAGAAAGCTACCTGTACCAGGCCCTATGAAACCATCGTAGAAGCCTATAACGATGCTAATGATTGACCCAAAAAGTAGTTGCTTTTTAAACGGAATCAGAATATTGCTACTTTGACCAAAATCCTTTTTTGTGTAGGTATAAACAGCTAAGGCCACCAATACTACGAGCGGTAGAGGTTTCATAAAGTTATTGTTCATATATGTAAGTAATGTGGAACCTGCATAGGCTGAAGTAAAAGCCAATGAAGCCATAATGCCAACCAACAACCATTGCAATTTAACTTTGCGCAGGTATTGAATGGATGCGATGAATGTGCCGCTAAAAGCTGGAATTTTTAAAGATCCTATTACGGTAGCTACAGGATAGGATGGAAGCATAATAAGCCCAACAGGTGTCTGTATTAATCCACCGCCGCCAACTATAGCATCTACAAAGCCTGCTATGAAAGCAGCTGCGCAGAGAATGATAAGTGATGTACCCTGCATTAGAGTAAAATTATATCAAATGCGGGGTAGACTAAGAGAATAAAATGTAACATGTACTATAAAAGCTATAGTTCATAGGGTATATTGAAGCTAAACTTAAAAAGCTTTTGTGTGAAATCTTCTCTAAAATTAACTGAGCAGACTTTTAGGTTCATTTTGGTGTTTGTTCCAGGGTCAGTAATGTACAACGTAGCCCCTGGTTCTGCTATATAAGTTTTACCGGAAATAACTGCTTTAATAGATACTTGGTTCTTGACAGTAGGGGTGCCGACTATTTCATAAATATATCCGGGATTTAATCTATAATAACTGACAACCTGAATATAACCCGAGCCACCTCTAAATGTATAATAATAACCATTTGAAGAAGAGGTATAAGGTGTATAATAATCAATATTATAATCTCCTATAGATTGAATAGACAGATCTGTTTCATAAAGATTGCATGGAGCTGTAGCAGATTGCACTGTAACTTGAAATTGTGCTGGTCTACTGGTGCATATACCTTTTTTGTTATATGCCCTATAAGTCCGGGTACCTGTGTTTTCCAGTAAATCACTTGAGGATACATCACTGTCATTATCATCTTTCACAAATGAGGCTGATGATGGATAGGGAAAAAATTGACCAAGAGTTTTAGTGATGCTTGGAGATAGAAGTAATGGACTGGGTGTTGAGGCTGAACAGTTGTCTTCCATGTCTTCTATTTTTACGCAAGATGAAAGGGACATTACTGCGATAGCAATTAGTATTATATTTATAGATTTCATGGTACTGTTTTAAAAGGCTAAAAATCCTATTCCTAAATAAATCTGCCAAATATTCCTGAGCAGCATATTTCTTCTGGCTTCATTCTCAACTATATCTTCTCCTCCTTTACCGGAATTTAACTTGAAATAGGGCATTAAATTGATGTTGCCACCAAAATCGATAGTCATCCTACGCGCTATTACAAAAGTTCTGCCAATCCCCCCTGTAATACCAAAATTATGTGTTTGAGCTTTATACTTATGCATTCTTTCTACTGAAGGATAGGAAAGGGTTACTCTGTCGAAATCTGTATAGATATTTTGCGAAGTATAATTATAAAAAGCTCCTAGCGTAAAATATCTTCCTACAGGCGCCAGATAGCCTAATCCTTTTCTGTAGAACTTGAAATTGCAGCCTATCTGGTGCATCATCATGGAGTTTTTCAAGTCTTTAGCCGGTATATCGTTGTAATAAAGATTGTTGTTGTAAGATTTGTAGGAATAATACATAAATGAGTAATAGGGGACAATGCTTATATGCCGTTTCATGGCATACTCGATATTCAGTGTAGGTACAAGAGAAGGCATAGCTCCAGGCCTGCCAAAAATGCCTCCATGCCCAACACCTAGCTGTGCACTTATAACGCACCTTTTTCCCTGAAATCCGGGAACCTGCGCTTGGGACATTCCCACAGCCCCAAATAGTACTATTGCGAATAAAATTTTTTTCATAGTTGGTATTATTTTTTAGGTGCTTTAGGTTTAGATTTTATCTGATTCATAACATCGTATATGTTGGAATCAAGAATATAACCTTTTGTGCGGTTGTTTACCAGACGAAAATTTGATAATTTGACCTCATCAGTTTTTACGTCATATACAAGAGTATAGAAGTATGTATACTGCCCCTGATTAACATAGTGTGATATCATAAAGGGTAAATAAATAGGCATGAATATACCTAGTATTGCCAAGCGACTATTTACCCTTTGTTTATCTGTATAGGAAATTACACCCGACCATACGAAGTTATCTGTACCATATTTTTTAGCTAATTCCAATACACGACTTCTTTCATAACTAATGATACTAACATCATCGCTATGCATTACTTTTTCTGAGATATACTCGTTTAAAAATGCCAATTCATTATATTCAACTATATCAGAAGCCTTTAGGTTTTTAGAATCTATCATTTCTGATGAGAGCTTTGCTACTTTTGCGTTGTATTGTAAACGTGCGGCAAAATCAAGTTTCCCTCCTTCTGATTTCAGCAATCGGAATTTTTCTTTTTTCCTGGCATCAAGCCTGGAGTATGCGGGATCTACAAATACTACTTTATCCTGACCTAATGCATATATCTTATATCTTTTTTTGGATCGCCTTGAGTTTTGATTTGCATCTTCTATTTTATCTTTCTCTTTCCTTTCCGAAACGGCTTTTTCATATTCCTGTACAATGCTTGAATCTTTAAGGTATGGGGTTAAGGCATAGTGTGCATAATGATTGTCAAAGATAGCTTGCGCAGCCTGTGCTGTAACTTGTTGTACATTACGCAGTTTAGCATATTTATCCATGGTAGAATCAATATTATTAAGCGTATCAACATTTACTACTGCTATCTGCTGTGGTTGGGAGTCAACCTTAACCACCAGGTCCTTGTAAAAGTAATCAATGTTTCTTACTTCGTTTTTAGGCATAATGCTTAATACGTAATCATAGGTTGCCTTAAGATCTGCATCATCGGGATACTGCTGGCGAACTTTAACTATATAGGCCAATGCTATTGTTTTCAGATCGCCATTAACTGAATCAAGCTTATAGAAGAGATAATACAACGCCTGCTGCTTTCCTTCTATTTTTTCATGGTCCGTATGAACTTCTCGAAATTCACTTTCATTTTCATAATCACCAAGGGCAGCCAGAGAGAATGCAATATTCTTCTTGAGGAAGAGGTTATCAGGGTATTTCTGCAACAGCATATATGAATTATAGATTGCCGCCTCGTA
Source organism: Bacteroidetes bacterium UBA7692 (assembly GCA_002482725.1). GTDB lineage: Bacteria > Bacteroidota > Bacteroidia > Chitinophagales > LD1 > UBA7692. The sequence goes on from DLGO01000128.1 coordinate 20,053, forward strand.
ATCATGATGCAATACATACAACCGGCTTATCTCGAACCTGGCGCACTCCCTGTTATGCTTAAATTTATCTATTCCAACAAGGTAGGTTTGCTTGCCTGAGTTGTTTTTGCCGGCAATGAGCTTTTCTATTTTACCTCTCCTGAACTTTACTGCGGGGTGTGTACTTTGTATATCATTGGTGTCATCGTCAAGACTAATGGGGCGTGTTACTTTTAACGTGTAGTCGTCCGGGAACTTCAATGTTTCATTTTCAAATATTTCGGGTTTAAATGTGACGTCATCAAAAGGCAAATGAGCAAATTTAAGAACATCAAAAACCCCGATTACCTGCTCTGTACTATAGGGTGATTTGAAGAAAATATCAGCGCCTTTGGTATCTGCTTCAGTTTCCTGCTCTTTATTGAATAAGCATTTTTCTATTAGTTTGTCAGAACTGTTACGCGCGTTGTAGACACCCTTGCCTTTTTGAATTTTCTCAGATTGTATATAACGTTCTATTGAGTGTTTTTCGTTAACGTGTACAACTTCATGAGCCAGTATAAAGGCAAGCTGAGCTTCATTCTCTAATTCGGCAAGAAGGCCCATTGTTACAAATATAGAGCCTTCATTGGTGGCAAATGCATTGACAGAAGTGGATCTTATAATATAGAAGTGTAGCTTATCTCTAAGTGCCTTATCATGCTCCAGCAATCGATCTGCAACCTGATTCAGGTAAGTGGTCATAGGGTCATTGAATAGAACTTTTCCACTTAGTAAAATCTCATCAAGACCAAAGCTGCTTTTTAGTAAGAATGTTTTTCTGGACTTGCGGTTTGATTGCTTCTTTACATTCTGTTTGGCACTATTATACTTTTGTGAGGATAATGTGGTGAAATCTTTGGGTAGCGAACCTGTTGATTTTATAGGTTCATAGTTTTTTTCGAACTGAGCTGAAAGAGGGCTTACCTTGCCGAGCAATACGACAAGTAGCAGAAGGGTTAAATATCTGGCCATTGAGTAAATTTGGCGCAATAAAAATATATTTTTCTTAAATATTATAATTTTAGAACGACAATATTATTTGTGAATATTGAGTCGTTGGTTCGCAACCAAATAAAAAAGCCTGATTGGTATTCCAATCAGGCTTTTTTATTATTTAGATTGTATCGTCCTGAAATAAGTTGAC
>DLGO01000059.1:0-5965 GCA_002482725.1 Bacteroidetes bacterium UBA7692
TGTGTGCATCGTTAGATACAAAGGTCATGCCTTCTTGGTCTATCTGGAACAATACGCCTGTCATAGCCGGCCTAAGCTCGTCGGAGCTAACCGCGAACAAGGTCTTGCTGATAGCGCCACCCAGGATAGCCCCTGTAGAGGTAATCTCTGAAGTGCCTTCTGGTGTAGGTATTTTAGGGAAATCTTCAGGGTTTTCGCCTGCCAGCTTGTAGCGGCCTGTTTCTGAAGTAAGCTCTATGCCAAATGTTTTTTCGTCAACTTTGAAAGTAAGCGGCTGCTCAGGAAGCGTTTTCAGCGTATCCAGCAATATCCGCGCAGGTATGGCAATACGTCCGTTGTCTTTAGATTCAACACTTACCTGTGTGCTCATGGATGTTTCCAGATCGGTAGCAAATACCGTAAGGTTGCCATCTTTTATATCAAAAAGAAAATCTTCGAGGATAGGCAGCACAGAGTTGGAATTGATGGCACCGCCGATCAATTGCAGGCTCTTCAGGAGAGAGGTTGTAGAAACTATAAACTTCATTTGTATACGTAATTGTGGTTCAAATATAGAAGTAGCCTGCAATTTGTTTGAAACTAATTTCAACAAATTGCCTTATAGGTGTGCATAGCTTTGGAAAAAGCGGTTTTACTGCTTTTTTATAGCGCGGTAAACTATCTGCTGTAGCTTGGTGCGCAGGTTCATTTTTGCCAGCCTGTTGTTGGTAGCAGTGGGGTAAACGCGGTTGCTGAGGAACACGAACACGGTATTGGTAGTCGGGTCTGCCCATGCACATGTACCAGTGAAGCCCTGGTGGCCAAAGGCTGTAAGGGGCGTATTTTCTGAGCAAGGGCTTGGCTTGCCTGCTTCGGGCTCCGGTTTGTCGAAGCCCAATGCCCTGCGGGAAATGGAGCTGAGGCGCTTGGTAAACAGCGAAACTGTAGCTGAATCCAGGAATTTGACCCCGTTGTAGCTGCCTTCGTTCAGCAGCATCTGGAAGATGGCTGCCACATCCATGGAATTGGAGAAGATACCTGCATGGCCTGCCACGCCGCCCATCATGGCTGCGCCCGGGTCGTGCACATAGCCCAATACCGTCTGCTTACGGAAAGCCGTATCCATTTCGGTAGGCAGTATGCGCTCGCGTTTGAAGCGGTCCAGCGGCTTGTAGCCAAGGCGCGTAAGGCCCATAGGCTCATAGTAGGTAGTGCGCACATATTCATCCAGCGGTTTGCCTGATGTTTTTTCTACTATTTTTTGTAGTATGTAAAAATTGAGGTCGCTGTAGACATACCTTGCCTTGGCATCCACGTCTATGTGGGTTATCTGGTTCCACATGCTGTCGCGGTAGTCGGTACGCATGTACAGGCTATCTGCCACGGGAATGGTGAACAGAGAATCGGGTGTTTTGCGGTAGTATTTATCGCGGTTGCTGCTTTCGGCAGTAGGCTTGTAAAACTCGATAAAAGGCTTCATGCCCGACTGGTGCAGCAACAGGCTGCGTACGGTGATTTCGCCAATGGTAGCATCCTTTGGCAGGTCCAAGTATTCGTCTACAGTTTTGGTAAGTATCAGTTTTTTCTCATCAAACAACTTCATGCAGGCAAGCGTGGTAGACAGCACTTTGGTAAGCGATGCTACATCCAGCAACGAGGTATTATCTATTTGCGTAGGGTTGTCATAGGTACGGCTGCCGTAGGCTTTGTTCAGGAATACCTTGTTGTCGCGGATTACGGTAAGCTGGCAGCCCGGGAAAGCATTTGCCATAAGTCCGTCAAGCACCGCATCGTCCAGGTCCTGCATGTAGTGTGGGGCTATGCCTGCTTCCAACGGAGAGCTCAGCTTTACGCGGGTTAATTGCTCGTTTTTCAAAGAGGTGCCGAATGGAAAAGGTGCCGAGGCGCTAACAGGTAACCGAGCATCATTTACAATACCACCCAGCAACAGGTTAGCGGCAGCATTTTGCGTAAACTCATTGTCTTCGTAGCCTGCTATGGCATTGCGCACATCGGTAAAGTAGCTGAAGCTATAGGGATTGCCGAAAGGTATCAGCACCACTTTATTGGTTTTAGAAAGCCTGTTTACCAGGTCGATATTGGCTTGTGTGATGCCGTATTTTTTTGCCGGAAGGCGGCTGGTGCAATGCACATCTACGACTATCACATCGTACCTGGAAAGTGTGTCGTACCAGGCACCTGAATCATTGCTAGCCATAAACAGGTCGGCTTCTATCAACTGCTCGAAATTTGACTGGAAAGTGCTCTTTGTTTTGGAGCCGATTGTAAGCGATGCTACGCGCGCATTTGGCTTGGTGCGGAATGGGATAAGCCCATCAGCATTGGCTACCAGTGTCACCGCATTTTCGTACAGGTTGGTGCGCAGCATTTGTATGCTGTCGCTATTCAGGTCCTGGTATAGATTGACAGTAGGTATCGGTTGAAAATTGTTCAGCCCTACCATGTATTTGTAGGCCAATACTTTTTTTACCCTTTGCTCCAAAGCAGAATCGGAGATGGTACCATTGATAAGGGCAGCTTTAATCTTTTCGCCGCCAAGCACACAGTTTTCAGAAAACTCCAGCACATCATTGCCTGCAAAAAATGCCATGGAATCGGCCACACCTGCGCTGAAATATTTGGTCAGGCCTTTCATGTTCATGGCATCGGTAAATACAAGGCCATTATACTGCATCGAATCTTTCAGCAATGCTTGGGTAATGGCTGGAGACAGCGTAGAAGGCAGGTTTTTGGTAGTGTCGAGCGCAGGGATAGAAAGGTGCGCAATCATAACGCTGCCGATACCGTTGCTGAACAATACCTGGAACGGATATAGCTCTAGCTTCTTCAGCTCCTCATAGCTTTTGGGGATGATGGGCAGGTCATAATGCGAGTCTATAGATACATCGCCGTGGCCGGGAAAGTGCTTGGCGCAGGCAAGTACCCCTTGGTCCTGCATGCCTTGTGCGTATTCAAGGCCCTTCAGCGATACGTTGAATTTATCTTCACCAAAGCTGCGGTCGTTGATGACCGGGTTCAGCGGGTTGTTGTTTACATCTATGCAGGGCGCAAAATTGACGTTAATGCCGAGGCGCTTGCATTGCTTGCCTATGGCTACGCCCATATCGTACACCAGCTGATTGTTGCGCAGCGCACCCAATGTTTGCTGCTTGGGGAAAGATACAACACTATCCAGACGCATGGCAGGGCCCCACTCGCCATCTATGGCTATAAAGGTCTTTACTTTGGCTGCCTCCTGAATCTTGTTTGTCCAAACTACCTGCGCCGTCGGGTTGCCCTTGAAGAAAAGCACACCACCCGCGCGACCGCTGCTCACCAGGCGCAATACTGAGTCCATGTTGTACTTTTCGCCGCTGGTGTATGCTGCTACCATAAAGAACTGCCCTATGCGCGTGGTCGTATCCATTTGCGCATATACAGAGTCTACCCAGGCTGTGCAGCGTTTGTCTTTCTGCCAGTTCAAAAAGTCGGGCGCCTGGGCCAGGCTCAGGAGTGGAAACAGTAAAGGGAGTATCAGTTTGGCTACTTTCATCTGGCACCGAAGAAACAAAAGGCAGGCCACTATTTGATGAACATATCTACATAGCATTCTTTTTACAATACATTGGGAATACAATTAATGGCAGGTTTTAACGTCATAATGGAAGTTTGTATGTATAAAATGGCAGGAAATAAACCTTGGCACAAAAATAGATGTTTAAACATGTAATTTAAACAAAAGGAGTTTTAGTCATGAAAAAGTTAATTCATAAATCAGAAGACAGGGGCCATGCCGACCATGGCTGGTTAAATGCCCGGCACAGTTTCAGCTTTGCCTCGTACTTCGACAAAAACCATCTGCAGTTTGGCGCATTGCGCGTGCTGAACGATGATATTATCACCCCAAGCATGGGCTTTGGTGCGCACCCGCACGACAATATGGAGATAGTGACCATACCCCTGAGCGGCTCTATAAAGCACCGCGACAACACAGGCACGGAAGAAGTAATAAAAACGGGCGATGTGCAGATAATGAGTGCGGGCACGGGTATCATACATTCGGAGTTTAACGCCTCGCATGCGGAGAAACTGAACCTGCTGCAGATATGGGTGTTCCCTAAAGTGGAAGATATAAAACCAAGGTATGAGCAGAAGACATTTGATGTTTTGGAACGCAGCAACAAATTTCAGATAGTAGTATCGCCAAATAAGGAAGAGGGTGGCGTATGGATAAACCAGGATTCGTGGTTCAGCCTGGGAGCATTTGATAAGGATGCAGCTACTTCATATACTGTTCACCAGCCAGGAAATGGCGTGTACTTTTTCCTGATAAGCGGCAGTGCCACCATAGCAGGTGAAACGCTGAACCATCGGGACGCCATTGGTATCAGCGATTTTGAAAACGCAGATATCACCTTTGGCGAGGGTAGTGAGTTACTGGCGATAGAAGTACCTATGACGGTATAGGATATCGTGTTAATTTAAGCAGAAACGGGACGGGTAAGCAATTACCTGTCCCGTTTTTTTTGAGGTATATCAAAAATCCTGCGGGAATGATTCTGTAATTTTACCATCATTAATAAATTAATATTCAGAATATGTCAGCAGTAGATTTTATCGCAAAGAATATGAGTTGGATGCCGGGTGGCGTATCCCGTTTCCTGGAGAAAAGGATGAAGACCATACCTGCAGTGCAGAAAATGATAGCGGGTGAAAATGACAAGATAACTGCGCAGCTGGAGCATTCGCTGAAACCATATAAAGGAAAATTTGACCACTACAGCACCCTGCCGAAAGATGGCATCAGCAGAGAGAAAGTGCTGGAGGACCTGCAAAAGATGTATGACCTGGAAGTAGAAAAATGGAAAGATGGCTATGTAAGCGGTGGCATATACCACGGCGACCAGGAGCATATCGATTTCCTGAACAAAGTGTATGCCCTGCAATCGCAGAGCAACCCGTTGCACTCTGATATTTTCCCCTCTACCGTAAAGATGGAGGCAGAGGTAATAGCTATGGTGGCTACCATGCATGGCCAGGGCAAAACCACCGACAATGCACAGATAGTGGGCACCCTGAACTCGGGCGGTACCGAGAGCATATTACTTGCTATGAAAACATACAGGGATAAGGCATTGGAAGAAAAAGGAATAACCGAGCCGGAAATGATCGTATGCGTATCTGCGCATGCGGCATTTGATAAGGCTTCGCAGTACTTTGGCATTAAGCAGGTGAAAATCCCTTTTAATGATGATTTCTCGATAGATATAGCCGCAGTTGAAAAAGCGATCAACCGCAACACGATTGTGCTGGTTGGTTCTGCCCCTACATTTCCGCACGGTATAATAGATGATATAGCTGCGCTGAGCAACCTGGCGATAAAGCATGACATAGGCTTGCATACAGACTGCTGCCTGGGTGGTTTTATATTGCCGTTTGCCGAGCAGCTTGGCTACAAGGTTCCTGTGGTAGATTTTCGCCTGCCGGGGGTAACCAGCATGAGCGTTGACACGCACAAGTATGGCTATGCTGCCAAAGGCACATCAGTAGTGCTGTACAGGTCGGAAGAGCTGCGCCACTACCAGTTTTATACCACTACGGAATGGCCGGGCGGATTGTACTTTTCGCCAACACTGGCGGGTAGCAGGCCGGGTGCGCTGAGCGCTGCCTGCTGGGCTGCAATGGTTACCATGGGTGAAAACGGCTACCTGAAAGCAACACAAGCGATAGTAAGCACTGCCGAAAAAATGAAAGCGGGCATGGCGGGCATACCTGAGTTGAAAATACTGGGCAATCCGCTATGGATCATCTCGTTTGGCAGTGATGTGGTAAACATATATGAAGTGCTGGACCAGATGAGCAAGCGCAAGTGGAACCTGAACGGGCTGCACAAGCCTGCCTGTGTGCACCTTGCAGTAACGCTGCGCCATACCCAACCGGGAGTGGCAGAGCGATTTATACAGGACCTGAAAGACTCGGTAGAACA
>DLGO01000059.1:6006-20815 GCA_002482725.1 Bacteroidetes bacterium UBA7692
GGGCAGCAGCCTGCCGTTCCGTGGTATGGTGAGCGATATACTGAAGAAAACGCTGGATGTGTTGTACAAGGTGTAGCAGGGCCAAAGCCCCGTTATTCCTAAATAATACAAATCCACGCGCGTCTGTGTGTTTCTCTTAGTTTTCTACTATAGCTTATATTACTTTTGCAGCTACTGTGAAAGATCTGTTTAAGAATCGCTACCTGGTGGTGCAAATTGCCCTGGTAGCGATAAGCCTAGTTTTTATTTTACGCCTTTTTTACCTGCAGGTGATAGATACCAAGTATGTATCGCTGGCGCGCAATAATGCCATAAAGGAAGTGGACGTGTACCCTACGCGTGGGCTGGTGTATGACAGGAACGGGGAGCTGATAGTGTACAACGAAGCCATATATGATATAATGGTAGTGCCGCGCATGGCAAAGGGTGTCGACAGCGCCAAGTTTTGCGAGCTGCTGGGCATAGAGCGGCCTGACTTTAATGAGCGATTGAGGAAAGCGAGGGAATACTCCCCATGGAAAGCGTCGGTATTTGTGAAGCAGATATCGCAAAAGGATTATTCGCGCTTTCAGGAGTTCCTGTACCTGTTCCCGGGATTTTACGGGCAGGTGCGTACCATACGCCACTACCCGCAGCGCGTGGCAGCTACGATACTGGGTGATGTGGGCGAGGTAAATAACAGGCAGATAGAAAAGTCGGAAGGTTACTATAAACCCGGCGACTATGTGGGGCAGAATGGCATAGAGAAAGTATATGAAAAAGACCTGGGCGGCAGGCGCGGTAAGCGACTGGTGTTTGTGGATGTGCACAACAGGGAACAGGGCCGATTTGCCGAAGGGGAGTATGATACTACCGCCATAGCAGGTGCCAGCGTGTACACCTCGCTGGATATAAAGCTGCAGCAATACGGTGAGGCGCTGATGAAAAATAAGAAGGGTAGTGTGGTAGCCATAGAGCCTGCCACGGGCGAGATAATAGCCCTGATAAGCAGCCCTGGCTACGACCCCAACATACTGTGCGGCGCTATACGCGGTAATAATTTCAAAGCGTTGCTGAACGACCCGTTGCAGCCCTTGTTCTCCAGGCCTACCATGGCTACTTACCCTCCGGGCTCTACCTTTAAAACAATAGTGGCTTTGATTGCCCTGCAGGAAGGCGTGCAGGACGAAAACTATGGCGTGCCCTGCGATGGTATGTACCACTTTGCGGGCCTGTCGCTGCACTGCAGCCACCACCACCCATCGGCGCAAAATCTGATACAGGGTATGCAGCAGTCGTGCAACCCGTATTTCTGGCAGACTTTCAGAAATATTATAGAGAACCCGAAATACGATAAGATACAGGATGTGTATACGAAGTGGGAGGACTACTGCCACAGCTTTGGCGTAGGGGTAAAAACAGGAATAGATATGCCGAGCGAGTCGAAGGGCAACATACCTTCGGTAAAATACTTCAACAGGCTATACGGTGAAAAGGGTTGGCACTCCTCTACCATTATATCTCTGGGAATAGGGCAGGGCGAGGTACTGACCACGCCATTGCAGATGGCGAACCTATTTGCCGCAGTATGCAACAGGGGCTACTGGTACACGCCGCATATAGTAACCAAGATACTAGACCCGGTAACGGGGAAAAACATCAAGAAGCCTGTAGAAAAGCACTACGTAAAAATAAACCCAAGCCACTTCGACGCGGTGAATGAGGGATTGTTTGCAGTAGTAGAAGCCGGTACTGCGCGCAGTGTGCGTGTAGAGGGCATAACCATGTGCGGCAAAACAGGAACGGCGCAGAACCCGCATGGTGACAACCACTCGATGTTTACGGCTTATGCGCCTAAAATAGGACCGAAAATAGCCATAGCAGTTGTGGTGGAGAATGGTGGATATGGCGCGGCCTTTGCTGCACCAATTGCAAGCTTAATGATAGAAAAGTACCTGAACGATACCATACAGGCCAAGCGACTGCCTTTGGAGAAAAAGATGCTGGAGGCAGACCTGCTACATAAGTATGCAGTGAAGTCGAAGGATACTACGGGGATTGTGGATTAAGCAACTGATATCATCCTAGAATTAATAATAAAGTTCCTTGCCAAAATAATATCCACTTAAGATGGCATTCGCCATGCAGTCGATAATATTTTTATACCCTTCATGTGCTATACCAATGACCTCTCCATTTCCGGCTTTCCTAGTCCATTTCCATTCTCCTTTCTTGTCTGCATAAAATTTCCATTTATCATCTGTTACTGTCATAATACATTTGCTTTAGACCGTTGTTTTAAATGATGCAAATTTACTACTCCCTATCTTTTGACTGATATAATAAAAAGTTTAAACAAAAAGATCACTTGCTGGGTATTAGCCTCCCTACTTCGAAACTTCCAAACTGGTAATTGTAATCTTCCTCTCCCGCGAAGCAGCAGGGCTATAAACGCTATTAGGCGTATCCAGGCGGTTGTCGCTCACCTGCTCCGAGGCTTTTTCTTCGCCTACAGATTGCTTAATTACCTGTAGCAAACCATTGGCGATGAATGGCTGTAAAGCACCATCTCTATAGAGGTTCAGGTAGTTGACAAAACTTGCCACGCGCCGGTTGCCAAGATGGATATTGTAGTTGTTGTCGTTTAGCGGAGAGCAGTAGCCCGATATGGTTACGGATAATTTTTTACCTGCCTGCAACTCGCCCAGCATCAGGCTGCAGAATTGCACCAGCTTAGAGAACTGGTACTCAACCGTATCGGTAAACCATGCATTGATTTCGGCAGGAGCAGATGCATTTTTAACCTTCGCATATTCCTGTGTGTACACACCTTTCAGGTTGATGTATAGCTCGTAACTTGTTTTGTAGTCTATGGCTGTAGAGTCTTTTATGGTGCAGCATTCCGGCTCGTCGTTGTGGAAGTACAGCTCGATAGGCAAGAGCGTTTTGATGCCTGTTGAAGTCCTTGTTTCTGTGATGGTTTTGGTCGGCTTTACAGGCTCTTCGGTAAATGTAGTAACAGGTGGCACAGCTACAACGGCAACTGTTTTGGTGGAAGTGTCAACCGTAGTAATTGTAACAGGTGGCGTATCGGTGATTACTGGTATGGTATCAATCGGTGGAGTAGTTACTTCGGCAACAACTACAGGAGTAGTATCTATTACCGGAGGTAACTGAACCACAGGCGTATCTTTTTTCTCGCCTTCTGATCCCGTGCGGAAAGAATAGATATCGTTGCAACAGTTTTTGGATTCTATGAATTTTGAACCCTTTCGGTTGCTGGAAAAATAGGATTTCGTTTTGGCCTTATTTTCTATAAAGTAAAGGTCGTTGGTTTCTGTGTTGATGGGCATGCCCATGTTTATGGGAGACTCTGCCACCCATGGGTCTACAGAGGTAACCTGCACGCGGAAGATATCGAAGCCGCCATAGCCGTAGTGCCAGTTGGAGGCAAAGTATAGCGTGCTTGTCTTCACATCGAACCATGGGGTAACCTCCTGGTCGATGGAGTTTATTTTTTCACCCAGGTTGATGGGTTTCTCCCATGTGTTGTAGCCTGTCTTTTTGCTTATCCATAGGTCCATTTTGCCTTTTGAGCCGGGCATGTTGGAAGCGAAGAGCAGGTATTGCTTTCCCTTTACTTCTATTACCTGCGGATGGGTGGCCGAGGAGCCGGGGTAGTTAATTTCTGAAGATAGCGGTTGCGATGGCAGCCATTGGTTTTTGGTATCGGCAAAGTGGCTAAAGTAGATACTGCTGCGCTCGTCTATGCGCGTGCTGGTAGTGAAGTAGAAATCGGTGCCGCTATTCTTTGATATGCTGTAAGAGCCGTTGGCGATGTTGCCGTCAGACTCGTTGTCGTTACCATTGATGACAGACTCCTTACCGGCATTGCTATAAATGCGCGCTTTGAAGGTGTTCTTGGCTTCGGGTATTTCGCGCAGCGATGAAAACTGCAACGAGTCGCCACCCAATGGGATGGGATTGAAGTCGGAGTAAGGTGAATTTACGTTGCCGCCTTCCTGTTCTATTTTCAGGGTGTCGTTCAATGTGCTGTGGTCCTTTACCCATTCGCAGGAAGCAATTTCCTGCTTTGCTTTCTGGTTGTAGAAGTCCTTTGGCTTGTAGCGGTAGCTGAACTCTTTCAGCACTTTCAGTGCTTCAGCGTTTTTGCCCATGTGGCGGTACATGGTGCCCAGCCAGAATTTTGACAAAGGGTGCTTTTTGTCTTTGTCGTACTGTATGGTTTTTTCGAAGGCTGTAGCGGCATTTTCGTAATCGTTGAACTCCTTGCTTGCCTCGCCGTACTTATACCAAAGCTCTGCATTGTCGCCTGCCTTATTGGCGGCCTGCTTCAGGTAAGCTGCGGCCTTATAGTATTCCTTGTCGCGCAGGCTTTCGAAGCCTGCCTTGGATAGCTGCTGCACGGTTTGTGCGCGGAGCGATGGCATACAGCACAGTACACAAAGCAAGCACCCCAGCGCGCAGCGCAGCAGCCGCTGGACGGCAATATGGTATGATGCTTGTATCGGCAAACTATGCTGTTTTATAACTATTCGAATTCTATCAGTAGCTGGCTTTTTTCCACTGCCTGCTTTATGTTCACGTGTATCTTTTTTACCACGGCATCTGCGCTGGCTTTCAGCACGTTCTCCATTTTCATGGCTTCCAGTATCAGCAGGGTGTCGCCCTTTTTTACCGCATCGCCCGGTTGCACTGCCACGGAGGCTATAAGGCCCGGCATAGGGGATTTCAGGTGCTGCAGCTTATTGCTGGCAGCGGTGTTGATACCCAGCTTTTCGAGCAATAGGTCGGTAGCATCTTTTATGGCCACTTCATAGTCCCGCTCGCCTATGCGCACGATTACTTTTTTATCTTCCTTATTTACCTGAATGATGGTAGCATTGAGCGATTTGCCATTGTGGATGATGTGAAAATCAGTAGCACTGATCTTTTGTAAGTCCCATTTAATCTCTTCGCCGTTTACTGTGTTTTTGTCTACGGTAAACTGTTTGCCGTTAATCGTTGCCTGAATCATACCTTATGAATATCCGGAACAGGTTTAGTGCCTGTTGCCGTGCAATAAAAGTAATTATTTATGTTAAGATTATACGGTTGTTTAGGCGGAGGCAGCATTTTTACCAAGTTGCGTGAAAGATGGATTGCCGGGCTATTATTACCTGTTGCCTGATAGCGGCTGGTTTTTAACCATTCTCTTATTATATTCATATAAGCAAAACAGATAACGGCCTGTTCCAGTAGGGAGCAGGTTTCAAAAAAAGCCAAAGGGGGACAACGAGCCGTGTGCGGAATAATAGGACAGATTAGCAAGAGAGAGATTCCGGCAAAAGAATTTTGTTTGAAGAGGGATACCCTGAGCCACCGCGGCCCGGACGGGAACGGGGCAGTGTTCCTGGAGAACGATACCATAGCACTGGGGCATACGCGGCTTTCTTTTTTCGACCTGTCGGAAAAAGGCAGCCAGCCCATGAGCGATGCCACAGGCAATGTGCTGATTACCTTTAACGGGGAGATATACAACTTCAAAGAGATAAGGGAGGAACTGCTGAAACTCGGCAGGCGATTTGAAACGCAGACAGATACAGAAGTAATAATACAGGGATACAATGAGTGGGGGATAAAAGTAGTGGACAGGCTGAAGGGCATGTTTGCTTTTGGGCTGCTGGACCTGCGGGCAAAGAAGCTGTTTCTGGTAAGGGACAGGTTTGGCGTAAAGCCGCTGTACTACTCGCTTATAAACGGTGAGTTGATATTTGCATCGGAGTTGAAAGCTATAGTGAAGCACGCCGACCGTAAATACGAAACGGATGTTTCTGCCATGGCAGATTATTTTACCTACCGCTACATACCATCGCCTAAAACGATATGGAAGGATGTGGCTAAGCTGCCACCGGCCAACTACCTGGAGTATGATATAAGCAAAGGCACGGCAACGGTAAAGGAATACTGGCGCATCAGCTTTGAGCAGAAGAAGATAAGCCGCGAGGAATTGGCGCACCGGTATGGTGCAGCGCTGGAGCAATCGGTAATGGTGCATGCCCGGGCCGATGTGCCTGTAGGCTCATTTTTGAGCGGTGGGTATGACAGCTCTGCCATAGCCTACCTGCTGGCAAAGAACAACTACAAGCCCGAGACATTCTCCATCGGATTTGCCGACTGGAAAAACAGTGAAGACCAGTTTGCCGGGCTGGTGGCCAATAAGCTGGGACTGAACCACCACCCGCTGATAGTAACGGAGGGCGACCTGAACGTGCTGGACATAATGCCGGATGTGTATGATGAGCCGATAGCGGACATTTCAATACTGCCTACCTACCTGGTAAGCAAGAATGCGCGCAGGCATGTGAAAGCTGTGATGGGTGGCGAAGGAGCAGATGAGCTGCTGGGAGGCTACACCTGGCAAAAGGAATGGTTTGCCAAAAAAGAAAGCGACTGGAAGTACAGGATATTTAACCATGACAATAGTAGCGCAAGTGAAGTGACGGCCTATTATGCCAATGCTATGGCGATGGGCAGGTTTGATAATGCGGAGCAACGAAAGTTGTTCCATGTGCGGCACCACAGCCAGCTGCCTGAGGACAGCGAATGGTTTTATAAGCAGCAATTCAATAAAGAGCTATCATCGTTTCAGGCGATACAGCAGATGGACATTAAATGCTTTATGGGAGAACTGGTGCTGACGAAGATAGACCGCGCAAGCATGGCCAATTCGCTGGAGGTGCGCGTGCCATTCCTGGACCACGAGCTGTTTGAGCTGGTGCTGGCCTACCGGGAGCAATGCTATGTGAAGCAAGACACCACCAAGTACCTTTTGCACGAGAACATAAAAGGCCACTTGCCTGATGCGATATTGCAAAGGCAGAAGCAGGGATTTGTAGGGCCGGATACATTTTACATGAATATGCAGTGGTATGAGTCGGGCTTGCGCCAATCGAACCTGGTGAAGGAAGGGGTGGTGAATGAGCAATATTGCCGCAACCTGCTGGAACAGAAGGACCATTGGCGGCTGTGGAAGCTGCTGGTAATGGAGAAGTGGTTCAGCAAATGGGCATTGTAGCCCCCAGTGCGTTGCTGATGACGGCAGACTAATGTATTTTAGCAGAGTAAATTAATGAGCAGTAAGAAACAAATATTTGTGTTTGCGGTGTGTGGTGCAAGGGAGCATATAGATACCCTGCACTTTTCGCTGAAGGCACTGCAGCGCTTTTCGGAAAAGGAAGTGCTGATAGTGACGGATAGCCGCAGGAATGAAATACCTGTGGTGCACCCCAATATACTGGATGTGCAAACTCCTGAGGCATATAACCACCACCAGGCCAGCATATACCTGAAGACAGGCTTCCACAAGCTGCTGCCGAAGGGCAACGACTACTGCTATCTGGATACAGATGTGGTGGCGCTGGACAATGAGGTGGACAGGATATTTGACCAGTACGTGTCGCCGATTACTTTTTGTACCGACCACTGCGTGATAGAGGAGTTCAGCCCATCGGCCATTAACTGCGGCTGCTACGAAGCCTTTCAGGTGGATACGAAGAAGCCTTATTTTTACTACGATGATTTCCAGGAAAATGTGCTGCCGGGATTGCTGTATATAGACAAGTGCGTGGCCGAAGTAGAGACGCTGGTAGAAGAGAGCAAAAAATCGAAATGGGGCTATAAATGGGAGGTGTTCAAGTTTCAGCTACCCATGAAATACTACCACCTGAACGACAGGTTCAAAATGGATAAGAAGGATGGGTTGTGGTACGATAAGAATGGGATGCTGCTGAAGTACGAAGAGCATGCAAAGGATGATATACGCTACATATCGGGCAAAACGGGATTCAACTACGACAGCAAAAATGAAGAGTGGTTCCGCGCAGATGGCACTTCGTTGACCCGGCTGAGCTGCACGCACCTGCTGGATAAGCTGAAAGAGAAATTCGGTGTGTCGGTATCGCCTGCTACATGGCAGCACTGGAACGGAGGCGTGTTCCTGTTCAACGATGATTCATACGAATTCATGGACTATTGGCACAATGCCACCATGGAGATATTTAAAGATAAAGAGTGGAAGACAAGGGACCAGGGAACGTTGGCGGCCACGGTGTGGCACTTCGGGCTGCAGCAGCACAAAACGCTGCCTATAGACTTTAACCTGATAGCTGATTACAACAACGAGACGATAGAGTACACGGGCAACCTGACCTTTAAGTTAGGGCCAAATAAAAAGGAGATAAAACCTCATTTTGCGCATGTGTACCACCACTGGGGCGACAAGACATGGGCCGTGTGGCAGGATGTAGAAAAACATATTACGGGATAGAAATGGACGCGCAGAATAAAATAGTTAACTCACTTTGGATAGGTAATAAGCTAAGCATCATAGAGCTGCTTACAATCCACTCTTTTATAGAAAAAGGGCATGAGTTCCGGCTGTGGGTATATGAGCCGCTGCAGAATGAATTGCCTGCGGGCGTAGTGCTGCTGGATGCGGCAGAGATAGTGCCGAAAGAGCGGGTGTTTGCATACCGCAACGAGAACAAGTACGGGCATGGAAAAGGAAGCGTAGCGGGGTTCTCGGATATATTCCGCTATAAGCTGCTGTACGAAAAAGGTGGCTGGTGGGTGGACATGGATGTGACCTGCCTGCAACCACTGGATTTTAAGGAGGAATATTTTTTCCGCAGCCACCACGAGCTGCAGGTGGTAGGCAATGTGATGAAATGCCCGCCGCAAAGCGCGCTGATGAAAAGCTGCTACGAAGAAGCGATAGAATCGGTAGATGAACATAATACAGACTGGCACAAGCCGATAGAGATACTGAACAAGTATGTGGCGGATCTTGGGCTGACAGGCTATATACAGCAAAACGTGAGCAACCACGACCAGTGGGACAAAACCAACCGCTTCATCAGGCATACGGATAAATTTCCGGTAGAGTGGTACTTCATACACTGGCAGAATGAGGAGTGGAGGTCGAGGGCGATAGACAAGAAAGATTTTTATTACAAGTCTATTCTGGCTAAATTGCTGGATAAATACGGCTTGTATGCCATTCCCCCATCGCTGGTAGGGAAGCTGAAAAATGTGATAAGGCACTCACCCTATTTTGATAAACGGTATTTGAGTTTAATAAGAGCAAAGGTATGATACTGAAGAAAGAAACAATAGAGGCCTACAATGCCTCGCGCAACTGCTCTAACAAAAGTATTGTGTGCCATGCACCTATGGTGAACCTTAACTTTGAGCAGACGGGTGATGTGCGTGCCTGCTGCTACAACTTTAAGCATGTGCTGGGCAAATGGCCCGAGCAATCGATACGCGAAATATGGACAGGGAAGAAGCTGCAGGACCTGCGCGGTTTTGTGAATGCCAATGACCTGGGCGGGGGCTGCATAGAGTGCGGCAAAATGATAGAGAACGGCAACTACCAAGGGGTGCGCGCCAGGTACTACGATGAGTTTGCCACCAATAAGCTGTCGGATACCATCGCCTCTTTTACCCGCAAGTTTACGGGCGGCTTTGCCTACCCGAAGGTGATGGAATTTGAGTTGAGCAATGAGTGCAACCTGGAGTGCATCATGTGCAATGGCAGCTTCTCTTCGAGCATACGCAAGAACCGTGAAAAGCTACCACCGATAGTATCGCCCTATAATGAGAAATTTGTGGACGAGCTGGAGGAATTTATCCCTCACCTCACCGATGCGAAGTTCCTGGGCGGTGAGCCGTTCATGATAGATATATACCTGCAGATATGGGAGCGCATACTGAAGATAAACCCTAAGATAAGGATGCACATAACTACGAATGGCACCTTTTTGAACAGCAGGACAAAGACCCTGCTGGAAGGGCTGAATGCCGGTATAATACTGTCCATAGATTCGGTAGAAAAAGAGACCTACAAGAAGATAAGGATAAACGGTAACTACGATAAGGTGATGGAGAACCTGGAATACTTCATAGACTATACCCGCAGGAAGCGCACCTTTATATCCATGGCGGCATGCCCCATGACCAACAACTGGCAGGAGCTGCCGCAGATGCTGGAGTTTTGCCTGGAGAAAAATATCGCCCTGTACTTCAATGTGGTGTTCACCCCGTTTGAGCTATCGTTAAGGGACCTGAGCCACGAGAAGCTGCAGGAAGTAATCACCTTTCTGGATGCATATAAGCTGCCCGCGCTGAGCGGCAACGGGCAAAGCCCGAGAGACCTGAGCATAAATGCATACGCGGACTTCCTGATGCAGCTGAAAGGCTGGCTGCACGATAAGGAGCAGCCTGTATCGTTTGGCGATGAGCCGCTGAAAGCGAACCCGGATGTGGCATGGTCGCTGGATGAAATATCGGCTACCATATACAAGCTGATAGAGCAGCATGAGCAAGGCTATACCGAGGAGCAAAGAGAACTGCAAAACTACCTTGGGGCGATGTTTGTAAAGACACCAAAAGGCCACATAGCAGAGGCTTACTATTGTTTTGTGGAGCAGAGTGCGCGGTACCTGAAAACGGATGCCGTAACCACATCTATGAGCAAGCTGGAAAAGCTGGCAGAGCTGATAGAGAGCCATCCCTACCGCGACAACATACTGAACATGTCGGCACAGGCGCCACCACTGGTGTTCAACACACTACTGGTAGAGCAAACCGTAGAAGAGCTGGAGCAGCTGTTTGCCGCCCAGTTTAGTTTAAGGTTGTAGTAGGGTGGAACCGCTTGTCGAACTCGGTGAGCAGGTCGTTCAGGCTGCGTGACTCCAGCTGATTGTAGAATACATCTGCAGGTACTTCTTTTACTGTTTTGTAAAATTCGAAAGCCTCGTCTTTCTGCTTTATAGTGGCCACTATGGTAGCGGTTTTATCCAATACCTGCTGCAGCCTGTGTTTCTTCTGTTCCTCACCTTCGTTGAAGTTGGTGTAGATATAATCCTTCAGTGAATTTTCGAAGAAAACCTGTGCATCGCTTTCCAGCTCTACCACTGTTTTGTTGCGTTCGCGCTCTTCGCGTTCTATGGCTTCGTGCAGCCAGTTTTTGAACTGTACATTCACCAGGTTATTGTATATGCTTACATTGTATGCAGAGAGCGAGCCGCCGCGGTCTTCCTTGCCGAAAACAACAGTGCTTAGCTGCTGGTACAGCCTGGTCAATTCTTCGGATGGCAATGCCCATATAGACCACTCGATAGGGCGGTGTATGGTATTGAACCAGATGTTGATGTTGTACTTGTTTACGAACCTGATGAACTCCGGCATTTCGTGCCAGTTGTTCCTCATAGGGTTTACCATCAGGCACATGGTGCGGTTGTTCTCCTTGGTATACTTGTGGAAGAACAGGAAGTTTTCCATTACCCTGTCGAAGTGTGCATTTACGCGTATCTCTTCATATATCTCGGGGGTAAGGGAGTCTAGTGAAAAGTTGATGTGGATATTCAATTTAGCCAGCCACTCTTTCACTTTATAGTTTACGACAGTACCGTTGGTAGCTATCACTATCTTCAGCTTGGGGTTCAGCTTTTCTACCTTTTCGAATATCTTGAAAACGGCATTGATCAGGAAAGGCTCGCCACCATTGAAGCGCAGTTCTTTCAGGTGCGGTATGAACTCCTCTAATTGCTCTATGAACTTTTCGTCGTACGGGTTTTTCAGCGCAGGTAGCTTATCCCTGTTTTTGCGTATGCTGGATGATAGCTCGCCTATGCACATTACGCACTCCAGGTTGCAGGTGTTGGCTATTTCCAGCTCCATCATGCTTGGGTACTCCTGTATCGGGTTTACGTCGTATGCCCTTGCCAGTACGGATGTATAGTTTTCGCCCTGCAGGTTTTTGAGGCACACGCTGCAGCGGAATGTAAGGTCGTACTTCAGGAGCTTCTGCCTAAGTGTCTGGTATTTTTCACCAAACCAGATTTCGCGTATGCTTTTGTCTTTGTAAGAGTCGGGGTCTATGAATGTAAGCCAGCACGGGGCACAGTCGCCATGTACATTGAAGTACATATTGCTGAACGGCGCATGGCATATATAGGTGTTGTCGAGCTTGCCGCGCGACGCTGTGTATTTGGTAATTACCTCGCCTGCCAGCTCGGGACCGGAGGGCTTATTCCTGAATGCCAATATCTGATTGGCCAATTTAAGTATCGCTGCTTTCATGGTTCTACAATTGCTCTACTGACTTGGTTTTATTGTAGGCATTCAGTTGCAGCCTGCTCAGCCTCCTCAGCTCCTCTTCGGGGAAGTGCTTGATGCTTTCCAGTATCTGGTCGAAGCCCACGCCGGTCATGGTGCCGCGTATGTGTGCCTGCTCATCTTCTGCAAAATCCTGAATGACGCTTTTCACCTTCTGGTAAAAAATCTCTTTCGGGAGTATAGCTTTCAGCGAAGCTTCCCTTTCGTAATAATTATCTACAAAGGTAGTCCACTCCTCGTGCGTAAGGGGATTTACCAAAGGCATGGAAGAAGGTGCTATGGCATCCATGTTCTCTGTCTTTTCAAACAGCTTATCGTTGTCGAAGCGGTACTCGTAGTATTTCTTCTCCTCGCTGTTTTCTATATAGGTATTCAGGTAGTTTTTGAAATCCTCGAAACAGTTTTTGTTGTGGCGTTCTTTTTGGGTGAAAATAGGGAAGCTGAACGTATTCATGTAGTCCCTTATTTCTATCAGCTCCTCTTTGGTGCAGTCGGTAAGCGCAAAGCGTATAGGCCGCTCCAGGTAGCTTACGTATATGTAGGCGTTCACCTCGTTGCACAGGTTTATGATAAGCGGCAGCTGGTCCCAGTTATCCTTTTGTATGGTAAAGCTGAGCGACAGGTGCTTGCCCTTTTTGTTGCATATTTCGCTGAAGCGCCTGATGTTGTCGAGCAGTTTTTCCTGCACAACGTTTTTGCGTATGCGCTCCAGTTTTTCCTTGTCGTAGGCATCTATGGATACTGCCAGGTCGAAGTTGAGCTCCGTTACCAGCTTCTCTATCTTGTTGTTCCAGTGCATGCCGTTGGTAATCAGGAACAGCTCCAGGTTGGGGTTCAGCTGCTTTACCTTGTCCCATATCTTGTAGTAGATGGGTATAAGGAAAGGCTCACCACCGTAGAACTTTGCCTCTTTCAGGTGTGGTATATATTTGGCCAGCTGCTCTACAAATGTATCGTCGTACACCATAGGTATAGGCGGCAGCTTCTCCCTGTTTTTGCGTATGCTGGACGATACTTCGCCCTGGCACATCTGGCACTCCAGGTTGCACTCATTGCTCAGCTCAAACTCGAATACGGTAGGGAAGGAGGCATCGGTATTGTCGTAGTACTTATCGAAAACCAGTGGGCGCAGGTTAGAGAACTTGCCCTTGTCGAAAAAGTATTTGCAGTGCTGGCAGCCGAAGTCCAGGTCGTTGTTGTACAAATGCTCCCTTAGCCTTTTTGCAGGCTTGCCGTTCCATATTTCGTCTATGGAGTTTACAGGATACCTGCCCAGCTCTATTTCGCGGTTGTAGCCGCATACGAACACCTTGCCACCAAAAGAAAAGGTAAGGCTGTTGAAAGGCAGGTAGCAGAATATTGGCTTGGCGCCATTGGGGCGAAAAGCATTGTATTTTTTGTAAGTAGCTTTATCTACCGGGTGAAAACCGTTTTTTTCTGCCTCGCGAAACTTTTTGTTCAGCTGCAGGTTGGTTTTCAGCGCCTCTATAAAATCAATCATTATCCACGTTGTTTTCTCATTTATTCATGCGGCTCCATGCGTTACCGCTCCATTTTTTTGGCGCTTATGCAGTAGCCGCTGCTTTTGCCATTACATATTTGCCTGCCTGTTCTACCACTATCTGCGATATGTATTCGGGAGCATGGGTGTCCAGGTCTTCCAGCATCCGCTCCACATCACCTTTCAGCGTAAGCGTGTACAGTATTTCCTCTGTTACGTTATCGTTCAGGTGTACCTTTACATCATTCAGGTAGTTCATGTAGTGTTGCTTTTTGCTGCTTACCTGTTCCTTGCTCAGCGAGCTATCTTGCTTCAGCACTTTCTCTATGCGCAGCGCCAGCTTCTCTTTCATTTCGCCCAGGTCGCCTATTTCCAGCTCTTCCACTACCGGAACCTTGTCGGCAGACTTATACAATTCTGCCTCTATGCTCTTAGGTCGTATAAAGCTGAATATCCTTGTCCATGTGCTTTTCTTTGCCTGTCCGTTGTCGCTGTACAGGTCTTCCAATCTTTCCCAGTTGGTAAGCAGGTGTTCCTTGTCGCGCAGGGTCCACGACTTAAAGTATTTGACATACAGCGGGTCGCCGAAGTAGTAGGTGAACTCGCCCTTGCGCGCTACGCGTATAGACTCCAATACATCTATCAGCTGCAGGAACCTTTTCTTCCTTTTCTGCAGGGTGCTCTCCTGTCCGTTCCATCCCCAGTGGGTATTGGTATTATTGGTTACTACGCCCGGCCTGTCGTGCATATACTTGGCGTTGGGGCCAAATGCGTTGGCAGTAACGTGGCTCAGCACATTAGGATTCTGGATAAACCAGTTCAATGTTTCTTCAAAGTCTTCATCAGTTTCGGTAGGATAGCCGTATATGATCCACGATTCGGTTTTGATACCTGCGTTGGAAAACATCTTGCACATACGGTCGGCATCATCGTAGCGAGATGACTTGCCCATTTCCTTTTGCACGCGGGAGGAGAAGCTCTCTACACCCAGCGACAAACGCTCCATGCCGGTCTTGCGCATTTTATTAGAGAACTCCTCTGTTATCAGCCTCTCTACACGGGTGCCGTAAACGCTCCATGGCATTACCAGCCCCTCGGCCAGTACCAAGTCGGCATATTCATTCATCTGCCTCATTGTTTTGGAAG
>DLGO01000100.1 GCA_002482725.1 Bacteroidetes bacterium UBA7692
GTATTTGACAAAACAGGTACGCTTACCAATCCCCGCGAAGCAGCTATAAGCTATGAGGGAGAAGCCCTTACCGAACTGGAACTAAGACTGGTAAGATCGCTGGCGTACCATTCGTCGCACCCGCTTAGCAAAAAGCTGTACCAGCACCTGGCCGACTATGCTATGTTTGAAAGCAGGCACACCAACGAGATTGAAGGCAAGGGCATGGAGGGTTGGATAGAAGAGCAGTTTATCCGTATCGGCTCCAAGTCCTTTTTGTTTGGCGAAGCAGCAGCTCCTAACCAATTCTTCGACAGGCACGCGTCTCGCGTGTATATAGGTATTGAAGGTGCTGTAAAAGGCTACTTCACTATTAAGAATGAATACCGGAAAGGATTTGGCAGGCTCATGAGCGCCTTGAAACCTAACTACGACATTTATGTATTGAGCGGCGACAACAGCGCCGAGCGCAACTTCCTGAAAGAACACCTGCCGGAAGAGAACCTGATATTTGACCAGTCACCATCCGGCAAGCTGGAGTTTATAAAAAAACTACAGGCGCAGGGCAAAAAAGTGCTGATGATAGGCGATGGACTGAACGATGCGGGCGCACTAAAACAAAGCGAAGCCGGAATTGTAATAGCTGATGATGTAAACAACTTTTCCCCGGCATGCGATGGCATTGCCGATGCGGCCCAATTCGAATTCCTATGGAAGCTGATGCGCTATGCCGGGCAGAGCAAGAACATCATCATAGGTAGCTTCATCATATCGCTGCTGTACAATGCAGCCGGTATATACCTGGCGGCACAGGGCACCATGAGCCCTTTGATGGCAGCTATCCTTATGCCCATAAGCTCTGTTACCATTATATCGTTCACCACCCTATTTAGCAGGTATGTATTCGGTACAAACGATTTCAATGTCACGGACAACGATTAACGCCTTGCAATAGTGTAAGATACTGACTTTAATCATACAAGGGTTTAACCTACCTCATAATCTTACACAATACCGGGAAGTAGGTTTGCATCGAAATAAATACAATAAACAATGAGTGCATTTTTCATACTGATTGGGGCAAGCCTGCTGGTAGCTGTAGGTTTTCTCTCGGCCTTTTTGTGGAGCGCAGCAGACGGGCAGTTCGATGATGATTACACCCCCTCGGTACGCATACTGCTGGACAATAACACGGCAGTCACAGAAGACAAAACAGAAATACTATAACGATAACAAAAACAAGATATGAGCAATACAGAACACTTCAGTTACGACAACAAGATCGTACGAAACTTTGCCTACGCTACAGCGCTATG
This sequence comes from Bacteroidetes bacterium UBA7692, assembly GCA_002482725.1. GTDB lineage: Bacteria > Bacteroidota > Bacteroidia > Chitinophagales > LD1 > UBA7692. The sequence goes on from DLGO01000100.1 coordinate 1,296, forward strand.
GAGCCTGGTAGGCATGCTTGTAGGCATTATTGTGGCAGCACAGCTGGTAATGCCCGAGCTGAACCTGTTTGAATGGATAACATTTGGCAGGCTAAGGCCGCTGCATACCAACGCAGTAATATTTGCCTTTGTGGGCAATGGTATTTTCATGGGCGTATATTATTCGCTTCAGCGCCTTATGAAAGCGCGAATGTTCAACGATACTTTAAGCGCAATACACTTCTGGGGCTGGCAGCTCATTATAGTATTTGCCGCGATTACCCTTCCATTGGGATTCAGCTCCGGAAAAGAATATGCAGAGCTGGAATGGCCCATCGACATTATGATAACCCTTATCTGGGTTGTATTCGGCATCAATATGTTTGGCACCATACTTAAGCGCAGGGAGAAACACCTGTATGTGGCAGTTTGGTTCTACATAGCTACATGGATAACAGTGGCTATGCTGCATATCGTCAACTCTTTTGCTATGCCCTATGCTGCATTCCACAGCTACAGCTGGTATGCGGGTGTGCAGGATGCACTGGTACAGTGGTGGTATGGCCACAATGCAGTTGCCTTTTTCCTTACCACGCCATACCTGGGCCTCATGTATTACTTCCTGCCAAAGGCAGCTAACCGTCCGGTGTATTCATACAGGCTTTCCATCATACACTTCTGGGCGCTTATATTCCTGTATATATGGGCAGGGCCGCACCACTTGCTATACTCTGCCTTGCCCGATTGGGCACAGAGCCTGGGCACTGTATTCTCTATCATGCTGATAGCGCCAAGTTGGGGTGGTATGATAAACGGACTGCTTACACTTCGTGGTGCATGGGACAAAGTACGCGACGATGCTGTTTTGAAATTCTTTGTTGTAGCTGTTACCGCCTACGGTATGGCCACCTTTGAAGGACCACTATTGTCCATAAAAAGTGTAAACGCCATAAGCCACTACACCGACTGGACCATTGCACACGTGCACATCGGCGCATTGGGGTGGAACGGCTTCCTGACATTTGGTGTACTATACTGGTTATTCCCGCGCATATTCCAAACCAAACTATTCAGCCAGAAACTGGCTTCCACGCACTTTTGGCTGGGCACGCTTGGCATATTGTTCTACGCAGTGCCATTGTATTGGGCAGGTATTACCCAAAGCTTTATGTGGAAAGAGTTTACACCGGAAGGCATATTGAAATACCCTAACTTCCTGGAAACAGTAAATGCCATTTTACCTATGTACTGGCTTCGCCTTGTAGGTGGACTGCTATACTTCACCGGCACCGCAATTGGAGTTTACAACCTTACCAAAACTGCCCAACAAGGTAAGCTACTGGCCAATGAACCAGCCGAAGCCCCTGCCCTTTCTGCCATAACACATGTCGGCAAAAACGACCACTGGCACAGGTGGATAGAGCGCAGGCCTATTCAACTGCTTATCGTAAGCTTTGTAGCAGTAGCCATAGGCGGTGTTATAGAGTTTGTACCTACATTCCTTATCAAATCCAACATACCAACCATTGCCAGCGTAAAACCATACACACCTCTGGAGCTGCACGGTCGCGACATATATGTGAAAGAAGGTTGCAATACCTGCCACTCGCAAATGATACGCCCTTTCCGCAGCGAAACCGAACGCTATGGCGAATACAGTAAAGCAGGCGAGTTTGTATACGACCACCCTTTCCAATGGGGTAGCAAACGTACAGGTCCGGATCTGGCGCGCGAAGGCGGCAAGTATCCTGATAGCTGGCACTATAACCACATGGATGACCCACGCACCATGAGCCCGGGTTCCATAATGCCATCTTATGCGCACATGATAGACAACGACCTGGATGTAAGCACCACAGCAGGTAAAATACGCGCCATGCAAACACTAGGCGTACCATACCCCGAAGGTTACGACAAACTTGCCGAGCGCGATGTGGTAAGGCAGGCAAAGGTGATACAGAAAAGCCTGGCAAATGATGGTATAAAAGTGAGTGACAAAAAACAGATAATAGCAGTAATAGCCTATCTGCAACGTTTGGGCAAGGATATAAAAGGCGATGAAACATTTACGCGTTTCACTACTCCTGAAACAACAGGCACCGATTCATTACAAACAATAAAATAACATAGCCATGTTCTCTTTCATAAGAAAATACGCGGAAACCATAAACGGAGCGGAAATATACCCGGTAATATCACTCACCATCTTTGTGCTGCTGTTCTGTGCCATGCTGTTCTATGCATGGAAACTAAGCAGCAAAACAGTTGAAGAGTCCATCAACCTTCCGCTGGAAGACTAGAAAGCAATATCTACCAAACTAAACATTAAGACAATGAAAAAATACATTTCTGCTACCGCTGCCGTTCTGCTTTCAGCTATGCTTGCTGCGCAGGAAACAGCCGCACTGAGTGTAGCAGGGCCCACCTCAAAAGACAATAGCATGATTTACCTGCTGGCAGCAATTATGGCTGTGCTCCTTTTAGCTATAGCTATACTGGGCAAGGTCTTTGTGAGCCTTACCAAAATGGTTATCAATAAACAAAAGGAGATACTCAGCGCTTTGGCATTTATACTGCTTGCGGCAAGCACCTATGCGCAGGAAGCCACACCCAACACCAATACCCCTGTAGAACTCAGCAGCAAAATGTTTGCACTGGATGCCGATGTGGTTATAGGCACAATAGTTTTGCTTGCAGAAATATGCACCGTCTTTTTCCTGCTATTCCAGATCAATAAGCTATTGAATATCCTTTCGCCCAAACCAAAAAAGGAATGGAACTTTCACCTGCCAAAAGCATTTGACTCTTTCAACAAATCTGTATCCATAGAGCAGGAGGGCGATATAATGCTGGACCATGATTATGATGGTATAAAAGAACTGGACAACGATCTGCCACCTTGGTGGAAATATGGCTTCTACCTTACTATTGTATGGGCTGTAGCATACCTGTTTTATTTCCACCTGGGCGGTGGCGGTAAGCTAAGCCGGGATGAATACAACAATGAAATGGAAGTGGCAAAACTGGCCAAAGAAGAGTTTATGCGCAATGCAAAAAACAATGTGGACGAAAATACAGTAGCATTCGATGCCGAAATGATAGCAGAGGGTACCAACCTCTTTAAGGCGAACTGTGCAGCATGCCACGGCAATGCAGGCGAAGGCAATGTAGGACCTAACCTTACTGATGAATATTGGCTACATGGTGGTAGCGTAAAGGATGTATTTAAAACCATAAAGTATGGCTGGCCAAACAAAGGCATGAAAGCATGGGAGTCCGATTTCAGCGCGGTGCAAATGCAGGCTATAGCGTCTTACATACAATCCATACACGGCAGCAATCCTGCCAATGCAAAAGCCCCTCAAGGCGAAATATATGCTGCAGAAGGAGTCGCAGTTAAAGATTCAACAATTGCTCCTGTATTACCTGCTGACTCAGCAGTAGTAAACGCACAAGCCAAACAGTAAGCCATAAGCAGGCAGGTACATGATTTTAATCAGTTTTGCTACCTGCCTGCCTCATAAAACAGGGCTATATAACTGCAGACCTTTGCATTGTAAATAAATAAATCAATGAACCAGGCAGAAGAAAGTTTCAGGGACCATATAGGAACAATAGCAGAAGATGGCAAGCGTAAATGGATATTTGCCAAGCAGGTATCGGGTAAGCTTTACCAGTGGAGGAGTTACGTAAGCTATGTTTACCTATTGATCTTCTTTATACTACCCTGGATAAAAGTAAATGGACGTCCGCTTTTTCTTATGAATCTCATAGAGCGGAAGTTCATACTGTTCGGCCAGGTATTCTGGCCACAGGACTTTTTTGTTTTTGTTATTGCCATGCTCACTTTCATTGTGTTCATCGTATTGTTCACAGTGGTATTTGGCCGCATATTCTGCGGATGGATATGCCCGCAGACAATTTTCATGGAGATGGTATTCCGCAAGATAGAATACCTGATAGAAGGCAATGCAGACCAGCAGCGAAGGCTGAACAGCCAAGGCTGGAGCAAAGAAAAAATATTAAAGAAAACAGCCAAGGTTAGTGCGTTTTTTATCCTGTCCTTTGTTATCGCCAATTACTTTTTGGCATACATACTGGGTATGGATAATGTGCTGCTATACATGCGGGAGGGTATAGCAGCACACCTTGGCACATTTGTGCCATTGGTCATTTTCACCCTTATATTCTTTTTTGTCTACCTGTGGTTTCGCGAGCAGGTATGCCTTATAGTATGCCCATACGGCAGGCTGCAGGGTGTAATGCTGGATGCAGACTCCATAGTAGTGGCCTATGACTACAAAAGGGGTGAGGAAAGAGGAAAATTCAACAGGCACGAAACACGCACCAAAGGCGACTGTGTAGACTGTAACGAATGCGTAAAGGTATGCCCTACAGGAATAGATATACGGAACGGAACACAGCTCGAATGCATCAACTGCACCGCATGCATAGATGCATGTAACAACATTATGGACAAGTTTGACCTGAAGCAGGGCCTGATACGCTATGCCTCCGAAAACACCATAGCCAAGGGAGAGAAACTGAAATTCAGCCTGCGCACCAAAGCATATACAGCAGTATTGGCAATATTGGCAGGTGTACTGATAACACTACTGGTTACCAGAAAGGATATACAAACTACCGTGATGAGGGCGCAGGGAATGCTCTACCAAAAACAGGAAAACGGAAAAATAAGCAACCTGTACAATGTAAAAATGATCAACAAGACTACTCATGCCATTCCGGTAGAAATAGTAGTGGAGGAACCGAAAGGGGCAGAAGTAAGGATGATAGGAAAGCACCTGAACGTACCAAAGGAAAGCATAGGTGACGGGATGTTTTTTGTAGTAGCGGACCCGGCCCTGTTCACGCACAGGAAAAATAAAATAGAGCTTGCCCTGTATGTAAATGGCAAGAAGGTAGATGAGGTAAAAACCACATTCATGTCACCCAATAATTAATAAGCTAAATACACGATTATGCCAAAATTTGAATTTAACTGGGGCAAAAAGATTGCCCTGCTATATACCTCCTTTGTACTGTTCATGGTAGCCCTGGCAGTAATGGCTTCGGGCGAAAAGCAGGAGTTGGTATCCGACGATTATTATGCCCGGGAGCTGCGCTTTCAGGAAGAGCTGAACATAAAGCAACAAACCAAAGCCCTGCCGGTACAGCCCCAATGGAAGGTTGCCCAAAACTCCATTGCTTTTTTATTCCCTACTGATAGTTCGGGCAAGAGTATAACTGCCAACATTGTGCTGTACAAAGCCTCCGATAGAAAAATGGATAAATCCTTCGACATAAAAGTACCTGCGGATGGCAAATACACACTGCCCACTGCCGACCTTGGCTCAGGGGTATACAAGCTGATATTAAACTGGAACGAAAACGGAAAGCAATACATAAACGAGGGTATCGTAAACATCTAATCAGCAGTTATGTATTTTCAACTGGCAGCACTTACACTTGGCTTTTTGGGCAGTACACATTGCATAGGCATGTGTGGTCCACTGGTAGTGGCCATGTCGGGAGGGAATAAAATAGACCTTCAGTTTGCCATAAGGCAAGGCATGTACAATGCAGGCCGCATATACACTTATGTGCTTTTAGGTGGTGCATTTGGCTTTATGGGTAGCGTGGCAGGCATGGCAGGGTTTCAGCAATGGCTCTCCATTATAGCCGGCACTATAGTGCTGGCCCTCACCATAATGCCGATGGCAATCCGCTCCCGCTTACTGGGGTATAATTCTATAGCCAGGCTCACCGCAAAGCTGCAACAGCAGTTCAAGCAATTGCTGAGCTCCAGAAATCCGCTTTCCCGGTTTGGTTTCGGGGCAATAAACGGGCTACTACCCTGTGGCCTCATATATGCGGCATTGGCAGGCGCACTGGCTACAGGTTCAGTACAATCCGGAATGGGCTTCATGTTGTTCTTTGGATTGGGTACCGTGCCTGCCCTGCTGATGGTAAGCGCCCTTAGCAAACATGCCCGCCCTGCACTGCTGAAGATAAAAGGAATGATACCCGTAATGCTGATGGCCATGGGGGTATTGCTTATACTGAGAGGGCTAAACCTGGGCATACCATACATAAGTCCGCAGAGCACCGAAAAAGAAGGGCATGTATATCAATATTGTCACAGACCTTGACGCCAATTAGGCATAGAGGTGACTTAAGTCATAATTTAAAAACAATGATTGAAATACTTTTGTAATGGGGAGGTAATATGCCATAACCATAGTATAACTATTAATTGAAAAGGGAATAAAAAGAAAAGTCTAAAAGCGCGGTAAACATGGAATTGAATATAGCACCGGATATAACGATAAAAGAGGTACAGCTTAGTTTCCAGAAACTATTCCCATACCTCAAAATTGAATTTTTCAAAAAGCCGCACCACAACGGATTCGGATCACCCAAGGCCGAACTATACTCATCCAACATGCTATTGGGCAATGTTTCAACCAAAATCAGGAAAGATGTATTGAACTTTAGTAAGCAAACAAGCGTAACCTCCCTCGAAACAATTTTTCAAAAAGAATTTGGCCTGAATGTGCAGGTTTTCCGCAGTAGCAATAATCTGTGGATAGAGACATCGCTGACAGACCACTGGAGCCTGGACCGCCAGAACAGCGAGGGAGAAGAAATAAGCAAAATGCACGATGAGCGCCAGAAACCTGAAGATATGACAGACCGCGACAAGTGGGATTAAAACGGAATACTAGTTAAGCATTCCGCGCAGCTTAGGCTCATTGCTGATTACAATCTTGCCATCATTAATTTCTATCAGTTTTTCCGCTTTAAAATCGCTAAGCGTACGGATAAGTGACTCTGTGGCAGTACCTACTATCTGCGCCAGATCCTCTCGGCTAATTGCCAGTTTTGGATTGTCTTTTTCATTTTTCCTGAATCGGTCGTAAACCAACAGTAGCCCGTCTGCCACCCTTTTCCGCAACGAATTATACGCCAGGTGTATCAGTTGCTCCTCCTTTTCATTAAGATTTGCGCTCAGTAATTTGATAAACTGTCTGGCTATAGAAGAATTTGCCGACAGCACTGCCAGAAAGTCCTTGTGCGGAATCAGCATTACCTCTGCATCTTCCATTACCTCTGCATTATCCTCGTAGTTTATTTCTTTCAATATAGGGGTATAGCCAAAAAAATCATTTTCCCTGTATATACCTGTAATCAGCTCCTTGCCATCATCATTCATCCTGAAGGTTTTAATCTTTCCCTTCAGCACATAGAATAAGAAACCCGGACGGTGGGATTGGGTATATATCATTTGCTTCTTGCGGTAGTGCTGTACTTCCCTTTCACTATCGGTCAGCTTCAGGTGTTCCGATTCTGCCGCATGGTTCAGGAAACCATCTATACTATCCTTGCCATGCCCGATTTCCTTTCCGGCTGTTTCATACTTTTTCAAGCGAACCTCTATGGCGTTCATTAGTTCTACATCATCAAAGGGCTTGGTGATATAGTCATCAGCCCCCATCTCCATACCCTTGCGCAGGTCGCTGCGCTCTGCCTTAGCAGTCAGGAATATAAAAGGGATATACGCAGTAGCAGGATTACGGTTGAGCATGTGCAATACTCCATAGCCATCCAGCTCCGGCATCATAATATCGCAGATAATCAAATCAGGTAGTTGCTTTACGGCAATATCCACCCCTTGCTTACCATTTTCAGCATCCAGCACATTGTACCCTGCCAGCTGCAATAGCTCTACGGTATTCTCACGTACTTCCCTGTTATCCTCTATTATCAGTACTGTCTTCATCTGAATATATTTTTAATGAACATCAGGTATTACCATGCAAATGCTGGTTCCCTTGTTCAATTCACTTTTTACCGAAATATCGCCGTTTAGCAAATCCACATAGCGCTTTACAATATGCAGGCCCAATCCTGTACCTTGTATATTAGATACATTGGTAGCCCTGTGAAACCGCTCAAACAGGTGTTCCACATCCTGCTCCGGAATACCGAGCCCCTGGTCGGTAACTGTAAGAAACCATTTGGCATCGTGCAGCACACTATCTACTTTTATCTCCTTGCCCTCATCCGAAAATTTTATCGCGTTTGAAAACAGGTTAAGAAGTACAAACCTGAGCAGCTTTTTGTCGCTGTGTACCATATCGGCACCTGTGTGGTTCCACACTATACGCTGCCCTGCCTTCAGCAGGGGTTTCAATTCGGCATCTATATCATGAAACCACTGAGATACATCAAGTGCTTCTATATTAACTTTCACCACACCCTCGTCCAGCTTGCCCAGAGAAAGCAGATCTTCCAGCATATCGCTCAGGTGCTTTATCTGTTCCTTTATGCGCGACACATGCTTATCGCGGTTCTCCTGCTGCTCTGTGGTAGTGTACTTACCTATAAGCGATGCCGAAGACATGATGGTACTAAGCGGCGTGCGGAATTCATGGGAAGCCATAGAAACGAAACGGCTCTTCAGGTCGCCCAGTTCTTTCTCTTTTTCCAGCGCCTGGCTCAGTTCCTCTTTAGATAATTCCAGTTGGCTCAGGGTTTCGCGTAGCATGGCTGTGCGGTCTATTACCTTTTGCTCCAGCTGTTCATTCAACTTGTGCAGTTGCGAGGCATACTGGGCTGTTTCCTCTTTCTGCCGAAGCAGATCACTATCGAACTGCTTTCTCACAGTGATATCCACTACAAATACTATGACAAACTTTTTCCCTTCCTTTTCATAAGAGCTAAGGCTTAGCTCCGCAGGAAATTCATCTACCGATTTGCGCACACCAAACAAATCCCTGCCGGCACCCATGGCCCGGTTTTCAGGATGCTTCATATAGCCAGTCCTGTGCTTCTCATGTATATGATCGAACCTGCGTGGCACCAATATGCCTATAGGTTGCCCCTCCAGTTCCTGTATCTGATAGCCAAATACGGCCAGCGCGGAGTTGTTGGCCAGGTTAATAATGCCCCTGTCGTCTACCACCAGAATACCAATGGTAGCATGGTCAAAGAGCGCCTTGAATGTAATATCTGATATAGGTGATAAGTGTTGCACGCAGCAAAGTAAGTATAAGCCCGTGAAAAGTGTAATATCAAAGCTTATGACAAAAATCAGTTTTTGCTGCCTGTATAGCTATAATGACCTATGACCTTGTACTGAAAAAGGCAATCTGAGATTTCCTGCCCGCGACCTATATTATGCACCACAAGCCAGCGATTACCATCAGGGCCTTTTTTATTTACAACCAATCCTATGTGGGTTAGTCCCGCTCCTAAATCCCAGGCCACAATATCGCCCGGCACATAATCAGCATTGTTCTCTGTCTTTGGTTTCTCACTTCCCTTTCGCGAAAAGAACTTCATCAGGTTAGGAACTCTCCTATGGTCTATATTGGTATCAGTAGATTTTAATCCCCACGTTTTAGGATATATGGAAAAGTTGGCGACCATGTCCTCGTGCACCTCCCTTTGCAGGTCGATACCGCACTTGCGGTAGGCGCGGATAATAACATCGGTGCACACACCAACACCCGCAGGCACATCGCCATTAGGATAGGGAATAGTGTAGTAGGTGCCATTGTACGTAACCTGCTGCTCAGTAAGCGATATGGCTGCCGTTACCAACCTATCTCGAAAAGATGATTGCGCAAAAAGCGTCAACGACAATGCCAGAAAAATACCAAGAACAGAAGAGTATCTGATAGCCATAACGAAAAATGCGTTTACAGTATGGTACAAACTATAAACGCATTTCTTATGGTAAAATTTGAAAGGCGGGTTTAACTGTGCTTCTCGTGTATACTCTTCAGGAAGTCTGTCTCTTTGCGTATGGCGAACTTTACGATTTGCTGCTTCATATCCTCATCATATTGATCCAGCAGGTCGTAGCCCTTTTGGAACAGGTCTATACCCAGCTTAACTGCATCGCGGTCTTTCTTGGTGTAGACGTTTTTCTTGCTTTCCATACGCTCCAACGCATGGTGCATGATGGAGATAGTTTTGCCCAATAGCTCTGTATCCGATATTACCTTGAAAAGCCCTGAAAGGTCTTTTATCAACTGGTCGATCTGTTTTAATGGAATTGCCGTAAGGCACTTGTGGAACTCCTCGTCTGTTAGTGGAATCGTATATCCATTTTCCTCCGCAGCATCGAGCAGGCCCTGCTCAAATCTATGTGCGGCGCTATGGGTTTCCAGTGCAGAAACACCTGCCCTGATAGCCGAAGGAAAATGCAGCCCGAACTCAAATATGGCAGATGTTAGATTGCCCATCAACCCCCATATCTTGCTCGGGTTGGTGACAAAAGACTCCAACTGCTTAAATGCGGCATCCAGCTTTTCGCGCTCTACAGGCTCTGAGTACAGGCTACCTAAAAAGAAATCCTTTAATTCATCTACCGTCTTCTTAGTGAAGTGCTTAGGAAAATCCGCATCGTTTTTAATCGCCTTGTAATCATACCGCTTGTTGATAGAGTCGCGGTACTTATTAATGAGGTGATACTTCAGTTGTTTATTCATGCTAGTGCTAAATAAGTAAGATTCCGCAGAAAATGTTGTGCATTAACTGCGGAGCCTATTTAAAACGAATAGCCCTTAATGGCTATTGTACCTTGATAACATTCTTTATGCCACCACCTCTACATTTTTCTTCGCAACATCCACATGGTTTAGCGGTATCAGGTTCACATTAAACTCTTTTACTATCAGGCTCATTATAGGGTCGGCAGCAATTTTCTGTAGCATTCGGTCGGTTTGTGCCTGGTCGTAGCCCATTACTATCTGGTCGGTCAGGTGCAGATGCTTTACACCATAAAAGAAACCGGCTATTACATACGGGCCAAATGGTGTATGTGGCAGGTCAAATGCGCTACCTGTTATATTAAAGATGGTATTTGGCAGATAGGCCGCGCTCTCTTCCAATCCTTTCAGCCTGCTGTAGTAGCGTGCGGCTAGTGTGCGTGATGTTGTTTTTGGGTCGGTAAGGCACAGCAGGCCGGCCAGTGGCTTTTGCTTTTCGCTTTGTTTTATTACCTCTTCATGGTCGCCGCGTTGCAGGGTAGCGCTACAGCGCACATGGTTCTGTATCTGGTCCCAGAACTCAACGGCAGGTATGCCGCCATCTACTCGTATCAGCGAGTGTATGGAGTAATCCTGTATGCCGGCAGTTATCTGTATGCCTTGGGTTCGCAAATCCGGGTCGCTCTTTATAGCATTTTCCAATACTGTACGCTGGGTGCGCGGGTGCACGCGCAACTTGTCTATGCTCTTTATCCAGTCCCCGGCCAGGTAGCCTTCGTGTGCGTAAACCTCCAGTAGCAAAGTCTGTATGGCAGCATCAGAATCTACCTTAAAGCTTTTACCTTTCACATTTACCTCCAGCTGGTTCTCTATCAGGAACTGTTCCAGCTCTATGGCTACGCCTGTAGCGCCCAGCATACCGCAGTTTAGCGGGCTGCCCTCTACTACATGCAGGTCGTACACATGGCTAATGTATTCGGTGTTCGACTCCTTGGTCATGTGGCCGTGGCTCTGTATATGCACAAAGAATGAAAGCGGCAACCTTGTGGTACGCTGCTCCTCCTCTACTATGCGCTTTACGTCGGCCACTACATCAGGGGTTACAAAGGAACCTGCTGCACGTATGATGTGCATCTCTACTTCTATTTCCCTGCGGCCAAAAGCCTTAATGGTTTCATTTACAGCATCTATCTGATACTGGTTTAAATCGCGTGCATCAGCGCACCCGATAAGAATGTGGACTTCTTTTCGTGTCATTAATATTGTGTTGTGTGTTTCGGCAGGGAAAATATAAAAACAGCGTGGTTCAAACAGGGCTGTGCAGAAAAATGCCTTTGAAACGCTGAAAATCAGCTGTTATAAATTCCCGCAGCCGATAGCGGCATCTAATATTTGTTATAGAAATAAGGCGCGCAAGGCCCAAAACACACTTTTATGCCCTAGAATACTGTCATAATCTTATTTTCGCGGCTCAATTTTTAGCCGTAAAGAAATGCGTAAAGTAAAAGTAGGTTTGGTGCAGATGAGCTGCAGCGCCGATGTAAATGAAAACCAGGATAAAGCCGTGCAAGGGATAAGGGATGCAGCCGCCAAAGGCGCGCAGATAGTATGCCTGCAGGAACTGTTCAAATCGTTGTACTTCTGCGATGTGGAAGACTACGATAA
>DLGO01000073.1:0-15702 GCA_002482725.1 Bacteroidetes bacterium UBA7692
TCAACTTATTCTAGGACGATTCAGGATTATAGAGAATATGTCTTTACTACTCCTTCTTAAATATATTGATCAGGTATCCCACTTGTACCTGCACATAGTGCTGTTTCAAGAGGCTTTGCTGCCAGTTGAAGCTGGTGCGCAGGAATAGCTTATCCTTGTTAACAGGCTTATAGAAAAATTCGCCTGAAATAGTATGGAATATTCCAAAATTTTTGCTTTGAAAATCCTGCGTATTGGAATAGTGGTAATCCCTGTTCAATGATAGCATAAAGTTTGTCTTATATGCCAGGAACCCTCCTATTTGCTGGTTCTCTGCAATCTCCCATTTTACTTCAGGTTGAAAAATAAGGCTGCCCACATAATCTGTAAAAGTATCCTTACGGGCAGCAATTGTACCATTCTCAATAATAGACCGTTGCCCTTTTACCAATGTACCTATATAATGAACACCTCCATTTACCAAGAATGCACTTTTACCATCCGGAACTCCTATTATCATCAGGTTCATATCGGCAGCGAAATGAAAGCTCTGATGCCTGTAGTAATCAATAAACGGAGCATAAGAGGCTGCTGCGATTTTACCGTTTACAAGGCTATCCACTGTTGTCAGGAACAACTCTCTTTGCTTATTTTCAATTTTGCTAACCAAACCTGATAATCGTATATATTCAAGACCACCAAAATTTGAACGTGTTTTTCTTATTTGGGTTTTGATAGTATTTATTTTAAATCTATGACCAACCTCTAGTTGAATAAGGCCATTGGGGGCATTTTTACCTATACCAAAAAGATCGGAAAACACCCTCATATCTATTATCTCCTTGGTTGTATTCCTTTTTAAAGGTATTTCTTTTTCTTCTTCATTTATTACTGCTACTACCTTTTGGTCATCCGGACTGTAATCCTTTGTTTCTGTATCAGTGCTATAATCATGCATTGGAAAAAGATCTGACAAAGAAATTCTGTATTGGATAGCGTCTGGCCTTTCCACCTTATTTTCAAATAATTCCTGCTTATTGACCTTTATGAAATTGTACTTGGAACTATATCCTATCGGCAAAATATTTTCAAATAAATATTTCTTTCCTAGGAAAATTCCCTTCACCTTAACATCTTGCATAAAGCCGCCTTTAAAGGTCATTTCTACGCTATCAACAATCAACTCAAAAGTTGCAGTATCAATATACTCATCAAGATAAGCATGGTATTGCCTCTCAAGATAATCGTAATTAGCGCGCTCCGTCTTTTTAGCCTTTCTCTTCTGTTTAGGCATAGATTCTATCCCTTTTCGGATCTCCATCAAAAGATTACCGGCCTTGTATATTCCAGGCAAATTATTAGCTCCTTTTATTGCAGCCAACTTAGAACCTCCAGGATCAACAAAAGTAGGATCAAAGACAAATTTGAAGGAATCCATCCTTTCCTTATAAATATCTATATTAGAACCTATACCAAATATAGGATTTGAGCTATATCCTCTGTTTAAGACCTTCCAATACTCCGGGTGCCTGACTTTAAAGGTATCTATCACTACCAATATTTTGAAGGCATCGAACTTACCGGCAGGATGGATACCAGATGCAAGTTCCGTTTCCAATGTATTCAGAAAAGCAAGGCCGGACCTATCCTGAAATGTAACCTGAATATTACCAGCGACCACAGGTCCTCCAACAATAAAATTTTCAATTTTTTTCCTAGCTATAGAATCCCAGTCCAACTTTACCGTTCCTCTTAAAGCTGTAGTAATATCTTCTGTTAACTGAAATTTACCCAAATATGGTTTTGAAGGTCTAAACCCCCATGTTTCTGAAGTTTCTAAGGAATTAAGTTTAGCAGAAATTTCGCCACTTTTAAGAACATCAGCTCCTTTATCATTTGTCATTTGGAATCTTCTTGATTCTGTTATAACCAATGGCTTTCCTTTATTCTCTGATATTGTTGAATCTATATCTCGTACAAGTTGCCTTACCGCATCATCAATTACCCGTTTATATTCGGTCTGAACCTGAGCACCATTTTTTGATCTTTGCACCGGAATTGTTTTCTTTATATGCAATACTACAGATGCTTCCTCTACTCCCTTTGCAGTGGCTTCTGTTGGCAGCTTACCATACAGTTCTATAGCCACCTTGTTAATCTCTGCTTTCTTAACCACATCTAGTGTATCTGTAAATAACTGCGCAACAAATTTTTGAAGTTGAGACTGGAAATCAATCACAGTAATGTGATTAGTGAATGTCTCCATTTTAACATTAGCATCTTCTTCCGATTGGAATATTGCCTTCAACTTTCCGGTATTTTCCTCTGTAACTTTTATAGAGAATGATTTATCTGCTATGGTCCTTTTTTCGTTCATCAGTTCGCCCGCAAAAGTGCTGATGGCTATGATGCTGAGCAATAAAAATGTAAGTGCCTTTTTCATGATATGGTTTTTCCTTATTTTTTAAATATCTCCGTTATGGTTTTACGCCTTCAAACTTAAGTGAGCCAATAGCTTTGACAGAATCTGCCACATAAGGGAAGTTGACATCTATTGTTATCTTTTTACCTGACACCAACAGCTTGCTCGTGATATAATCTATTTCTATAGAATCCTGTGCAGTATAAAGCCTGCCAATAAGGAAAGTCTTATTGTACAGTGTAGCCTTCAGGGCTGTATATTCATCTCCGGTGATGGCAATATCAATTTTACCAAGGCTATCGAAAACACATGTAAATGGTTTATATCTGGAGATGCTGTCGGTGACATTTACGAATCCCGTAAATGTTCCTGTATCGCCCTCCGCAATAGCCACGCTGATTGGTGTAACCTGCAACGTATATATACCAATGGTTGAAAGATAGTTTTGAAGAGGAATGCTATCAAAAAACCGTTCGGAAGCAACGTCAGCTGAAAGGAAAGTTTTGTTGAGATTGTAAATAACAGAGTCACCCGCTTTCAGTTTGATGTTTAAGCGCACAGAATCGAAATCTGACCTGATAGGTGATACACCTAAATAAACTGTTTCCTGTCCACTTGCCTCTGTTATATTGGCATTCGCCTTGCGGGTAAGCACTATTTTAAAAACAGGCAGGCTGTCTTTGTACACGATGGATTCTCTCTTTTCAGGGTCAGCAGTTGTGTAGATAGTTTTGTCTTTTTCACAGGCTGCTAAAAGCAGCATGGATACTATAAGCAAATATCCGAAACGTTTCATATTCAAATTGGTTTTAAATTAAACGGCGCCAAAATAGAATAGGAAATCAGAAATAAAAATATTTTTCAATATAAAATTTAACAATTGTCACAGGTGTAGGGATTTGGCCATTAGATAAATGATCAACCATGAAATAATCATACGGCTAGTACCGTAATTCAGGTCTTTACATTTTCTCCTTATATTTGAAGTAATGATACAAGTGATACAAAACAAGATGAAAAACGGGGTACTATTAATAGTGATGGCTTTGGTGGCGTTTTCTGCCATAGCGCAGGACAGAACGGTGCAGAGGCCAAAGCTGTCGCCGCTAACCAGGAAATACATAAGCGAACTGGAGGCAAGCAAACAGAATGGCACTGCGCCGGATGGGTTCCTGTACAAGCAGGATGTGTCGGGCAATATGCTGGTAAGCGCCATGATAAAAGTAACAGATGCCACGGCAGCGCAAAGCAGCCTGAATAAAATAGGCGCGGTAGTAGGTACCAAAGCGGGTAATATATGGACGGTAAGGGTGCCGTATAGCAAAGCAGCGGAATTCGCCCAAATAAGCAGCATAGCCTACATACAAATGGACGAGCCTGCGCAACCGCACCTGGACAAAGCGCGCAAAACTACGCGTGTAGACTCGGTGCATGCAGGCATAGGATTGCCTATGGCGTACACAGGCAAGGGTGTAATAGTGGGTGTAGTGGATTTTGGGTTTGACTATAACCACCCATCGTTTTACGATACGCTGCATGTGGACTACCGGATAAAAAGGGTATGGGAGCCAAACGGCACAGGCACACCGCCTGCGGGCTATAGCTATGGCGCAGAGATAACGGATGCTGCGCAAATAAGGGCGCGCGGCACCGACAATGCAAAGGAGACGCACGGCACCTGTGTTGCAGGTATGGCGGCAGGTTCGGGCTATGGCAGCCCTACAGCGGGCAAGTTGCGCGGTATGGCTTATGAGGCCGACCTGGTGATGGTGGGCGTGCGCCGCGACAAGTTAGGACAGCAATGGCTGGAGGGCAGCTTTACGGATTTTGTAGATGGTATAGGCTATATATTCAAATATGCAGACGATGCGCAAAAGCCATGTGTGGTAAATGTAAGCTGGGGCTCGCAGAGCGGCCCGCATGATGGCACTACACTGCTGAACGAGGCGCTGAACAACCTGACAGGCCCGGGTAAAATACTGGTAATGAGCGCAGGCAACGAAGGTGAAGAAAAGATACACCTGAGCAAAACATTTACCGCAACAGATACTTTGCTGAATACATTTTTGAAGTTCTCCTCCCCTACTAATAAGCGCACCTGGGTAGATGTGTGGGGCGAGCCGGGAAAGCCGTTTTGCGGAGAGGTAACACTGTACAAAAACAATGTGACGGGCAACACCACTAACTATACCTGTATAGACAATGGCATACACAACAAAATACTGATAAGCGCCAACGGGCTGGATACGTGCTTTGTACAGTTTATAACCAGCACATCGGAGTACAATACCAAAACCCGTATGACCATTGATATTTATAATAAGGCTGCGGATACCGTAGGCATATCGATAAAAGGTACCGATGGCACCATACATGCCTGGGATGAATACTACTACTATGGCTATACATACGGCTACCAAAGCGCATTTGAAAGCCTGAACCAAAGCTGGGCAGTGAATGGAAATACCGCTACGACAGTAAGCGATATGGGTGCAGCCAATAATGTGCTATTAGTAGGGGCATACGCGAGCAAGGTGGCATTCAGCAATATAAACGGAAGCAACCAATCTTACTCAGGATATGTTGGGGCAAACAAACTGGTACCTTTCAGCAGCCGCGGGCCGCTGGTAGACGGCACGGTAAAACCCGATATAACTGCACCGGGGCTAACAATAGCCACAGCGGTAAGCTCATACGATACAGCCTATACGCCAACAGGCAGCAACAGCGACCTGACTGTAAGCATGACCTACGACTCTGTGCTGAACAAGCCATTTTACTATTCGGAGTTTACAGGTACATCGGCCTCTGCCCCTGCGGCATCCGGCATAGTAGCATTGCTGTTGCAAAAGAACAAGCACCTGCAACCATTTGAGGTAAAGGATATAATAGCCAACTCGGCCATAACCGATGTGCATACAGGAACACTACCGGTAGAGGGCAACAACAACTGGGGGCATGGCAAGATAAATGCCTATGGTGCCATGAAACTGGTGCCGGAAGTGGTGGGCATATACAACTACACAGGCGAAAAGCTAAGCTGCGAGCTGTATCCGAATCCAAGTACGGGATTGTTTACCCTGCGCTACAGCGACGAGGTGCAGAACAAGCTACAAGTAGAGGTGTACAATATGACCGGAATGAAAGTAATGGCAGATAGCTGGCAAACAGACAATGGCGTGAACCTGCGCCCTGTAGACCTGAGCGCAATGCCTGCGGGAGCCTACCTGGTAAGGGTAATGTCGGCAAAGGGATTTATAGCAATCAGGACACTTGTATTATAGATGTGATAAGTATAATTACCTGACTAAGGCATGTTTTGAATCTATTACAAGTATTGACCGTATATTACGCTAAATACGATTTATTGTAGTCTACATTTTGTAACATACCTATAGCAGCACTTTTTACGCTAACTGTTCCAAAAGAAATTTATAACGTAAAAAATTATCTCCACCATGTCTGCTATAAACCAGGCTGAGCTTATATCCCAGCTGATCGTTGCCTCTGCGCAAAGCCCCATGATACTTGTAAATAAGGATGGGAATATCATATTTGTAAACAGCGAAACCGAAAAGCTGTTTGCCTATGATAATGGCGAGATGGTAGGCAGACCCATAGAGGATATAATAGCAAAGCGATACAAAGAAAAGCTGGTAGACCCAAGGAATATTTTTGAGGGTGAGCCAAAGGATTGGGTGTTGGGCAATGGCAAAGAGCTATATGCCGCGCGCAAGGATGAAACGGAGTTTGCCGCAGAGATGGGCCTGATACAAATGGTAACCAACGAAGGCAAGCTGACACTGGTAGTAATAACAGATATAACTGCACGCAAGCTGGAAGCAGAAAACCTGGTGAGCAGCGAGCGGCAATTCAGGGAGTTTTTTGACAATGCACCCGAGGCAATAGTAATACTGGACATAGACACGCTAACCTTTAGCAGGACCAACTCCAATGCCTACAAACTATTCAAGTATCCATCGGACGCTCTGCGCGATATGGGGCTGATAGATATAAGCCCGGAGTGGCAGCCTGATGGAAAGAGGTCGCAGGAAAAAATAACCGGGCTGATAGAACATGCCATGAACGTAGAGAAGATGTTCTTTGAATGGTCGATATGCGATGCCGATGGCAATGAGCTGCTGTGCGAGGTAAGGCTGGTAGCCCTGCCGGGAGCCAACAGCCGGCAGCTGATGGCCAGCTTTATAGATATAGCAGAGCGTAAGCTTACAGAGTCGGACCTGCGCACAGCACACAAGCGCTTGCTGTTCAGGCTGGAGAATACGCTGCTCGGATTTATAGAATGGGACGAAAATCACAAGGTGAAAGCATGGTCGAAAAGGTCGAGTGAAATATTTGGCTGGACCATGGAAGAATTTATGAGCCAGCAAAAGAATGTATATGGCCTGGTATATGAAGCCGACCTTAGCTGGATACAGGACATATCGGAGAAGCTGATAAACGGTGAAATGGAGCGCATTAGCGTACTGCAAAGGAACTATACCAAAGACGGCCGTGTAATATGGTGCGAGTGGTTCCACTCGGTGCTGAAGGATGAGAGCGGCAAGGTAGATACCATAATGTCGCTGGTGCAGGATGTAACAGAAAGGAAGAATGCAGAAAAACAGATACTGCAGATGAACAGGCACCTGGAGCAGCGTGTAAGCGAACGCACCATGAGACTTACCGAAGCCAATAAAGAACTGGAAGGATTCTCGTACTCGGTATCGCATGACCTGCGCGCACCGGTAAGGGCTATACTTGGATTTGGCAAAATAATAAGGCGCGAATATGGCGCAACAATGGATAAAGACCTGTGCGAGCTGTTTGAGCATATAGAAGGCAGCGGCTTGCGCATGAATATGATAATAGAAGACCTGCTAAGCCTGGCGAAGTATGGTAAGGAGAAGCTGCATATGGAGCGCGTGGATATGACCAAGCTGTTCCAAAATGTATGGAACAATATAAAAAGGCTGACCCCAAACAATATAGTGCTGGACCTGCCGGTGCTGCCGCATGTAGAGGGCGACCGTTCTATACTGGAGCAGGTGCTTATAAACCTGCTAAGCAATGCTATTAAATACTCCTCTAAAAAAGAGAAACCAACGATACAGGTTGGCTTTAAGGAGGAAGATAATTTCACTTCATTCTTTGTAAAAGACAATGGAGTAGGGTTCAGTATGGAATATTACCACCGCCTGTTCGGAGCCTTCCAAAGGCTGCATGGTGTAAGCGAATTTGATGGCACAGGTGTAGGGCTGCTATTGGTGAAGCGCATAGTGGAAAAACATGGAGGCGCCGTATGGGCAGAGAGCAAAATAAATGAAGGGGCGACTTTTTGGTTTACATTGCCAAAAGCATTGCCACAAAAATTTGCCATGCGCACAGAAGAGAAAAAGCTAGTGGAAAGGGCACCGCAGATACCTGTGGCAAACATCAAGAAAATAGAGCTGCGCAGAATGCAGTCCGGTGGTTAAGGCAACTTTCTGTTGCGTAATTTCATTAAGCTTGCATCNNATCTGTAATTTTTATAGAATGGCAAAGGCAGACAGGGATTTTGACGGAATAACGTATATAAATGAAGAACTGCTGCCCGGCAACTACGAGAAGTGTACCTTCATGAATTGCGAGCTGCATGAAGCTGACCTTTCGGACTACAGTTTTGTAGATTGCACATTCGACAATTGCAACCTGAGCATGGCAAAGCTGAGAAACACCGCTTTGAAAACAGTGCTGTTTAAAAACTGTAAACTGCTTGGGGTAAACTTCAGCGACTGCAAGGCCTTTCAGCTGGCATTCAAATTTGACAACTGCAACCTGGGACTGGTGACTTTTTTCAGGTTAAAAATGAGAGGGACAAAATTCCGCAATTGCAACTTGCGTGAAGCGGATTTCAGCGAGGTAGATTGTTCGGGGTCATTATTCGACAACTGCGATTTGCTAGGGGCAATGTTCGACAATACCAATCTGGAGAAAGCAGACCTGCGCACGGCTTATAACTATTCCATTAATCTGGAAAGCAACAAAATAAAGCAGGCTAAGTTTTCGCTGCATGGCCTTGCAGGACTATTGGATAAGTATGATATAGAGGTGGAATAAGGATAGAATCCCAATTTAAGTTTGGGGAAATCCCGTGACAAAAATTCCACATCTAAATTGGCATGCAGTTTTAAAGAAAGTTAAAAAAACAACTTTCAAAATGAAACGAAACTTTACTAATTATTGCAAAACAGGGGTATTGCTCCTGTCAATTCTATTTACCAGCATAGCAGCAAACGCACTTACTTACACAGCGGTTGCTTCGGGTAATTTTAGCAGTTCCACAACATGGGGCGGAGGAACACCACCTAACACATTACTTTTAGACAATATCGTAATCCCAAGTGGCATCAATGTTAATCTGGATCAGAATATTACAATAAGCGGAATACTTACATCTATGGATGTAGATGGTTCACTTACTTCTACTTCTAATACTGCACTAGTATTTACAGGTGGTATTTTGAGCGGTTCCGGCACTATAGATGTAGACAGCATTGTGCTAAATGCAACTACAGGCCTTACTTTTACAGGTAATATCATAGCAGATGATTTCTCTTCATTGGCTACAGGCCTTACCACCAGTGCAGATGTTACAGTTACCAACCAGCTATGGCTTGGTAGCGGTTCATTGGATTTTTTAACCAATGGCTCGCTAAAGCTTAATTCGAATGCTACTATAGTAGTATCGGGTGGTACATTTACAACAAGCGGCGGAAGTTTAATTTTGAATAATAATTATAACGTAGTATACAATACGTCATCTGCCACTTCGGGTTTGGAGTTGAGCGGTTCTAACCTGCAAAGCGTTACCATAGCAGTACCAAGCGGTTCTTCAATTACTTTGGCTAGCGATTTAACGGTAAATGGGTCTTTAACCCTTACCTCAGGCAGATTGGTATTATCGGGCAATGACCTTACCATCAGCAGCACAGGATCATTAGTTGCAGGCGGAAATGGTACAGTAGTTTCTACATCAAGCTCAGATATAAATGTAAATGCTACAGGAGGTACAACCGGCACTTTAACATTCAGCGGCAACAGTTCTGTTGATGATTTCAATATTAACACAGGAACTAACCTTCATGTACGTATTGGCGGTACACTTACTGTTAACGGAGGCCTTAATCTTACAGCAGGTATATTGGACTTCAGCGATGCGACGCTTATACTGAATGATACACTAACAGGCAATGGAAAATTATTTGGTGATACAAACTCTGTATTGACTGTAAATGCAAGTTCAGGACTGGCTACATCACTTAACTTTGCTACAGGCGGACAGCGCGTAGATGACCTTAATATCAATATAACCAATGGCGGTTCAGTAACCCTTGGCAGCAATCTTACAATAGATGGCACACTAAGCCTGGGTAGCAATAATCAGCTAAACATAAGCAATGTGCAGCTGACAATAGATGGCAACCTGACAGGAAACGGAACCCTGTCCACAAACAGTGGTTCTGGTATAAATATCAACACTGCTTCTGCAACATCTCTTAAACTAACAGGTACAAACGGTACTGTAGGCACCTTAACTTTCAACGGAAACGGCAATACAGCACTAACGCTTACAGGAGATCTTACAGTATCCACGCTGCTTGCATTACAAAGTGGCAGACTGATCCTGAACAGCAATGACCTGACCGTGACCGGTAACATATCAGCAGGTGGTACAGGTTCTATATCTTCTACTTCTGTATCCAACATAACAGTAAATACTACGGCTGCTTTGTCAGGAGGAATAGCATTTGCCAACAATGGAGATGTTGTAAATGACTTTACAGTAAATGTTGGAGCAGGCAATTCCCTTGACCTTAATTCTGACCTGGAAGTAACCGGCGAACTTACTTTGCAAGGTGGTAAAATAGATGTAGGCAACCATGATATCACTATAACTGCAAGTGGTTCTATCAGCGGTGGTTCATCTACCAACTACATCGTAACAGATGCAAGCGGTACACTTACTATTGCTTTAACAGCAAATGATTCAGCAACATACTATGTAGGTACAAGCACCAACTATGCTCCGGCACAGGTAAGCCTGAATAACGGTTCGGGCAACGGTATGGTAAGCGTAAGTGTAGATGGCGATATATTGAGCCAGGGTACAGCGGGTGTAGATATATCTACCAACCAGGCTGTAGTAGATGCTACATGGCATGTAGAAAGCGATATAACCAGCAACCTGAGCCTGGACCTGAAAGTAATGTGGTCAGCAGCATTGGAAGTTAACAGCTTCCACCGCTCTTCAGCACGTTTGTCACACTTTACCAATGGCAACTGGGATGCTCAGGCTAATACATCTGCTACTGCAGAAGCAAACAGCATGTTCAGCCTGCGCCGCGATGGTCTTACTTCTCTTAGCCCGTTTGCAGTATTTGGCGAAAGCGCAACTGTAGGCATCAAAGAAATGGCCAATGTTGAGTTCGGTATGTATCCTAACCCAACTGCTGAGCGCCTAGTTATAAGCTGCACCAATGCAAGCGAAGAACACATGATGGTAGACATTATGGATGTAACAGGCAGCGTATTGAAAACATACAATATGAATGCTGACAAATACAACGTTCCTGTAGCAGAATTTGCCAACGGCACTTATTTTGCAAGGGTATATAACGATAAAGTAAGCACAGTAAAACCTTTCAGCAAACTATAAGA
Source organism: Bacteroidetes bacterium UBA7692 (assembly GCA_002482725.1). Classification (GTDB taxonomy): domain Bacteria; phylum Bacteroidota; class Bacteroidia; order Chitinophagales; family LD1; genus UBA7692. Next base: position 11,102 of record DLGO01000073.1, read on the forward strand.
CTTTGTTTGATATTTTTCGATAAGCAAAGGCGGTCAGCAATGATCGCCTTTTTCTTTTGCCGTAATTGGGGAAAAGCTGCCTTAACTTATTTGGCAAAACATTTGCAGCAGTTATTCAGGTAGCAGTAGACGCTATCTTTTTCTTTCACGCGCCTTTTGACGCACAAATAATGAAATCATGGAAAGCGATAACAAAACAGGCAGGTCTTCACAGCAGATAGATGGTGAAGATAAAAAAGATGAAAATGTAGATTTTTCCTATCCGGCAAGTGAAGACATATACGCAAATGCAAAGGAGGAAACAGAGATTGATCCTGAAAATGTTTCCGAATTGAAATCTCTGAATGAGGATGAACGCTTCACTTCGCTCAACGAAAAATCATTTAAGGATGATGTATCGGGTGATGATCTGGATATACCCGGTGCAGAATTGGATGATGCGCAGGAGGATGTAGGCAGTGAAGACGAGGAGAATAATGGATATAGTCTGGGACAGAGATAGTAGTAATACGATTAAAAACAAAAATGCCGCGCTGTACATACAACGCGGCATTTTTATTTCAAACCTGTAGAGAATTATTTTTCAACGCATTTTGTTGAAGTTTTCACCGTAACAGTGTAAGGCGAAAATCCACTTGTGCTGGAAGTGGTTTGTCCGTCTGCCTCTTCAAAAGTATCACCACATGCATCAAACTGAGAAGTGCCTGTTTGTGTTGGCGAGTTAGGAGCAGTAGTTGTGCTTGTTGTTGTGCATACTCCGCATTTTTCTTTTTTGCAGGAAGAAACAGTGAAAAGGGCCGAAAAGGTTAATAGAAGAATTGGGTACTTCATGATTTTCTTAAATGGTTTAGTTATTAAAGCCGGCGAATAAATACAATTAATCTCATTTCGCATATATTCCTATATATTTTTTGAGGTAAAAACTACTCATAGCTTTGGCATTTTACAGCCTTAACAATATGGTTACCTGATTTTTACCATAGAATCTTACTTTAGCAACAAAATCCAATTTTGATGAGCAAATTATTATATACCCTTTTATTTAGTTTGTCGGTTACGGCAATATTTGCTGCGGCATTTACCCCTGGCAATATTGTGGTGGTGCGCATAGGTACCGGCACAGGTGCATTGACTACAGCAGCTACAGCAGTTTTTCTGGATGAGTACTCCTCTACAGGTGTATTGGTACAAAGCGTTGCTTTACCTACCACCAATAGCGGGGCCAATAATGCCTTTACACTAAGCGGCACATCTACTTCAGAGGGGGCACTGTCCCTATCGCCAAACGGGCAATATCTGTCACTTGCAGGTTATGACACCACTGTAGGAGTTACTTCGGTAAACGGCAATGCAGCTGTTAACCGGGTTATTGCAGTATTGGATGGCACAGCAGCCATCAACACCGCTACAGGAATAAAAGCAGGTGGTGCTTACTCTGCCAATAGCTTTCGCGCAGCAGTTACTGTAGACGGCACTTACTTTTATACAGCCGGATCAGGTACAGGTGGCACATACTATGTTCCATCTGGTTCCATTACCGCTGCTCCTGTTAAAATCAGCAATGCCCCTACTAATACCCGTGTGGTAAATATTTTTAACGGTCAGTTGTATACCAGCTCCTCCTCTACAAGCTATTATACTGTATCTGCTGTAGGTACAGGCTTGCCGACTACTACAGGGCAAACAACAACAGTATTGCCGGGCTTGCCAAATGTAACAGGCCAGTCATATTATGGGTTTCAATTGCTGGATGTTAACAGCACAGTAACCGGAGTAGATGTACTATATGTAACAGATGATGCATCGACTAGCAGCGGCGGTATCTACAAGTTTTCATTGGTTTCCGGTAGTTGGGTTGCCAATGGCAAAATAGCAAAAGCAGGCATGAGGGGCATAAGCTTGCTGGCAAGCTGCACCGGTATTGGTGGCTATGCATCAAATGAAGATTCGGTTTACCGCTTTGTAGATAGCACAGGCTACAACCAAACCATAAAAGGTTCTTTAACTAAAATAGCAGGCGCAGGCAATAATAAAGTATTTCGCGGTATAGCATTTGCTCCAGGCACCAGCGCCAGCGGAGGTGGTGTTGTAGCAAGTGCAGGTAGCATTACTCCTGTAAAATGTGCAGGTGAGGCAAACGGTGCAGCCACTATCACTACTACAGGTGGTACACCTGCTTATACCTATGCATGGACAGGCGGCGGAGCTGCTACAGCTACCAGGAGCAACCTTGCTGCCGGTACCTATATAGTTACTGTTACAGACCAGATTGGTTGCAGCGATACTGCCAAAGTAGTTGTTACCCAGCCAAATGCGCTTACCGTTACTATTGCCGACACTGCTATCACATGTAATAACGCTAACAATGGTAAACTGGGCGCTACTGTTACAGGTGGCACACCTGCTTACACATCAACCTGGAACGATAACACTACAAACCTGTACAGGACCAACCTGGCTCCCGGTACATATACATTGAATGTGGTAGATAGCAAGGGCTGTACAGCTTCTGCGTCTAAAACATTGACCAACCCCGCCCCGCTTCAGGTTACAGTAGCTAAAACAGATATTACCTGCGGCAGCAGCAATAATGGTACTGCAACAGCTACTACTACAGGTGGTACAAGGCCATTTACTTACGTATGGAATGGTAGCGCATCTACAGATTCTTTTGCCACAGGCCTTGTTGCAAATTCATATACGGTAAATGTAACCGATGCTAAAGGTTGCTCTGCAGCCGGCAGCGCTACCATAGCACAGTCTGCAAGCCTTGCAGTTACGGGTGTTACAACAGATGTAGCGTGCAACGGTGCCTCAACAGGCGCTATAGATGTGAGTGTTTTGGGTGGTACGGCCCCTTATGGATATAGCTGGACAAATGCGGCCTCTACCGCGCAAGACCGTACGAATCTGATTGCAGGCACATACGGTGTTACTGTTACAGATAATGGCGGTTGCACAGGTTCGCAAACCTTTACCCTTACACAGCCTGCTACAGCAGTTGCAGTAAATGGCACCGCAACCAATGCAGGCTGCCATGGCTCTGCTACAGGTGCTATAGACATCACCGCTACAGGTGGTACCCCAACATATACGTACAACTGGGGTTCGTCTACCAGCGAAGACCTGACAGCAATTACCGCAGGCAGCTATACTATCACAGTTACAGATTCTAAAGGCTGCACTGCAACAAAAGCTTTCACTATCACCCAGGGCGACTCTATAGCTATATCAGCAGTTGTTACCAATGTGAAATGCTTTGGTGGCGCTACCGGTGGAATAAATGTGACAGTGACAGGAGGCACACCTACCTATACATATAGCTGGGGTGCAACTACTACAGAGGACAGGACAAACATAGCACAGGGCGCATACTCCATTACTGTTACCGATAGCAAGTCTTGTACCAAAGTTGCATCCTTTACTGTAATACAACCTGCATCACTGGTTGCTAATGCGGGCACTGCGGTTTCTATACCTATAGGTAGCTCTACTACCCTTGGCGCTGCACAAACAGCTACGGGGGGAACCGGGCCATACAGCTATGCATGGACACCTGCTTCTAACCTGGATGATGCTGCGGCACCACGCCCGGTAGCAAGCAATGTTACAGCTAACACCACCTACTCGGTAGTAGTTACGGATGACAATGGCTGCACAGCTACATCCAGCGTATTGGTAGAGGTTACACCACTTGGATTAAGCGAGGCTACAGAAGGCCTTGGCATGAAAGTATTGTACCTGAATGGCGGCGATGTTGCCTTTGCGGTAGAAGCTGCAAACGCGGGCAATCTTACTTTGAACATCTACAATGTAAACGGACAGGTAGTTTTCACCCAAGTATTGGAAGCTAAAGCTTCGCAAAGGGTAAGCATACCAGCTATCAACAAACTGGTAAGCGGCATGTACGTAGCCCGTTTTGATGCCAATGGCAAAGCGGTTGCCAAATCATTCGTGATAAACAAATAAACCTGTAGAAACTACAGTATAAAGCAAAAGCGGATCGAAAGGTCCGCTTTTGTTGTTTAAGGAGGGCCTATAACTCCCTTTTAAGCTTGCCGTATTGCCTGGACCACCTTACAATAAATGGAACCAGCAGTGCAGTAGGCAATAGCCAGGCCACAAAGCCAGGTATGTAATCCCCATGGAGATTTACCACCAGGAAAGCCGTGAGTGCGGATATGTAAGCACCAATCATCCTTTGTATATGGATAAGCATCCATGCATTTTTTAGCGGGCTCATGTCCCTATAGTGATTAAAGTCCGCTTTGCACATCAATAGGGCTATGCCACCAAATACCATCAGCACTATGCCAAAACTATCGCCTTTGGTGATACGGTAGATTCCCATACCCAAAAATCCGAGGGAGACCAGCAACATGGCACCTGTCAGCAGCCAATCTATTGGTTTGGCCTTTGCACCATTGGCTATCTGCTTCAGCGCCAGGCTGCGCTGCCCCGTTGCAGTCATATAAATGGTAAATACACCTACAATAAAAAGGAAGTAATTTGGGTGCATCTGTGCCAGCACCAACGAAGAAATACCTGTAGAAAGCATACTCAGGAAAAACACCTTACCCATCCGTGCATGGATCAGGTCG